>JAGOIH010000198.1 GCA_017995755.1 Sedimentibacter sp.
TATACTTCATTTTTATTTAAACTGTCCGCCGCCGCTCATTTGTCTCTGAGCCATTTCAACCAATCTCTTAGTCATGTATCCGCCTACATAACCATTTTGTCTTGCAGTAAGGTTACCCTTGTCTGTCTGCTCATAATTTGTTAAACCTAATTCATTTGCTATCTCAGTCTTCATCTGGTTAAGAGCTTGTTTTGCTTCAGGAACTACTATGTTGTTGCTTCCGCTTCCGCTGTTGCTTGATGCCATTCTTATTCTCCTTTCTCATAAGATGTATTCTTATTATTGTCAAAAAGCTTTAATTTAATCATGTAATATTATGCTAAATTGGTAAATCACTTTGGGCCCTTTGAACCTGTTCTATGTAACAGGTTAAATTTTTACATTGATTAAATTTTAATTTGAAAATCATTTTTATGACTTTCTAAACTTATTATTGACAAGCAAACAAATTATAATACATGGCAATAAAATGCATAAAAGTAATTCATTTGGAGAATTGGAAACCAAAAAATATTTGGAAAAAAATATATACATTAAAAATGATTTTATGCTATTATATAAAAGAGAATGCAACATATTGTTTAAATAAACAATATGTTTAAGCGGGGAAACAAAAGGAATATTATAGCGCCGGAACTTTATTAAAAGTTGACGAGGACAGAGTTATCGAAAATTCGGCGGATGCTCTGCGGTGCAGCTGCACCGATACGGTTTTTACAAATATTACAGGCGACTGTAATGACAAAATAAAATCGACAGCTTCAAATCTTATTGAAATAATAATCTAGGTTTCCCAAATCCCATAATAAAATTACAGAATTACAGACATGTTTTTGTAATTCAAAAAAATTAAAAGAATGGAGAAAATAAATGTGCGGAATAGTAGGATATATAGGATTTGAAGATGTTAAAGACATAATTTTGGGAGGCCTTGAAAAGCTTGAATACAGAGGATATGACTCGGCAGGCATTGCAGTTTTACACAACAATGAAGTATATGTATGCAAAGAAAAAGGAAGGATTTCTGACTTAAGAAAAAACATAGATAAAGAAATAACCGGCACTGTCGGAATCGGCCATACAAGGTGGGCAACCCATGGAATTCCCAATAAAATAAACTCCCATCCCCATCAAAGCAGCTCAAAGCGTTTTACCCTGGTACATAACGGAATTATTGAAAATGAAGAAGAATTAAAAGAAAAATACTTAAAAGGGATTGAGCTTCAAAGCGACACCGATACAGAGGTAATTGTGCAGCTATTGGAGAAATTTGTTAATGACGATGAAGAAACTGAACTTGCCATAAGGCATACCATGAGTGAATTGAAGGGGTCCTACGCTCTTGCCATAATTGATAAAAAAGATATGAATACACTCTATGCTGCAAAAAACAAAACACCCATTTTAGCCGGAAAAGGCATCGGCTTCAACATGGTTGGAAGCGATGCCATGGCAATGATAAACCACACAAACCTATTTTATGAAATTGAGGACAAAGAATTTTTAAAAATAACAAAGGACAATATAGAAATATATACTATCTACGGCAACAAAGTAAACAGGCAGCCGTACAAAGCGGATATTGACGCTTCAGACACGGAAAAGGGAACATATCCTCATTATATGATGAAGGAAATCGAGGAACAGCCCTTTGTAATAAGAAAAATCATGTCAGAATATTCCGATAAATGCGGTAATATGAGCATTTCCCCGGAAATTTTACAACAAATAAGATATTGCGACAAAATAAATATTATTGCATGCGGCACCAGCTATCATGCAGGACTTCTTGGCAAGCAATTCTTTGAAAAAATATCCCATAAACCGGCAGAAGTAATTCTTGCCAGTGAATTCAACTACAACATGCCGCTGTTAACTGAAAAACCCTTGTTCATGTTTGTTTCGCAAAGCGGGGAAACGGCAGACTGCAGAGCTGTATTGGTCAAAGTAAAGGAAATGGGCTATAAGACTCTTACATTGACCAATGTGAAAGGCTCTACGCTGTCAAGGGAAGCAGACCAAACGCTTTTGTTACATGCAGGACCTGAAATAGCTGTTGCATCCACCAAGGCGTACACAGCTCAAATTACAGTATTGGCTATACTTGCAGCCCTGGTTGAAAACAAAATAGGCATGGATGTTTTTAAGGAATTATCCAAAATCGCATACATCATGGAGACTCTTTGCAATGACAGAGACAAATACAAAATATTAGCAAAAGAATTTCTATTAAACAGCAGGAATTGTTTCTATATAGGAAGAAGCATGGACTACTTTTTATGCCTTGAAGCAGCTCTTAAGCTGAAAGAGATTTCATATATTCAAACAGAAGGATTTCCGGCAGGTGAATTAAAGCACGGGACAATTGCATTAATTGAAAAGGACACTCCTGTAATTGCAGTAATTACGCAGGAAAATATCAATCTCAACACAAGAAGCAACATTAAGGAAGTCAAAGCAAGAGGAGCTAAAACAATGGTTATATCCATGCGTAAAATCAGCCAGGAAAAAGACCACATAGTAATAGATGACGCAAATGAACTGCTATCGCCTTTAGCAGCTATAATCCCTGTTCAATACTTGGCCTATTATGCCGCATTGTTAAAAGGATGTGATATTGACAAGCCAAGAAATTTGGCAAAATCGGTTACTGTGGAATAGGTGGCGGTCAAGCACCGCTCCTGCAAAATACCATTATGCCGGAAACCATCAGGGCAAC
>JAGOIH010000199.1 GCA_017995755.1 Sedimentibacter sp.
TGCCTGTGTTTTGCATAGGCATTGCCGCAAGTTCTGAAACCATCAGAGCAATTACAAGTTCAAAAGGTTGGAGTTGACCAATTTGTCTTTTACCCATTACCCGCATAATAAATACCACCGTAAAATACAAAATTATGGCTCTAATTAAAACAATAAACATAAGATCACTTCCATTAATTTTATTTTATTGTAACATTCTTAATTAGTATTTGTTTGGGTATTACAAATTATACTTGGCCTGAGTATTATTATTTCTATTATAAAATTTCATGGTATAAATACTACAAAGGGAAAAATATCAACCAAGGATGTCATTATTATCCTTTGACAGCAAACAATCCTAGAGGGCAGAAATGCCATTTTTTATTTGTTAATTATGCAAAAAAGTGGTATGATTTGTTTAACAGCCAAAAGAAACAGTAGTTAATATTTAAAGAAATTCAACACAAAGGTGCAAAAAAAGCATAAGGACTATGATATTAGGAGGAATATGTTGAATAAAATATCCAATAAAACAACATATCAAACCAATTCATTGATGCCCGAATTATGTTTAACAGTAAAAATTACAGATTAATAATCATTTACAATATTGATAAATAGGAATTTTTGGGGGTTGAAAAATGGAATTTGAGCAGCTTCATAGGTATGTGGAAGAGAGCACAGGCAATGAAAAGAATATATGCGAAATCACTTGCATCAAAAATGGCAGTGTAGTCTTTGAGGACTACTGGCATGGATACCGAAGAGGAGATGCTCTGAATGTTATGTCTGTCACCAAGAGTATCATGGCACTTTTGATTGGTGTCGCAATCGACAAAGGACTTATAGAAAATATTGATCAGAAGGTTCTGGATTTTTTTCCGGATTACAAAGCGAAAAGGGGTGAAAAGACAATATATGATGTCACACTCCGGCACCTTCTGACTATGACTGCACCTTATAAATACAAATCTGAACCTTGGACAAAGGTTTGCACTAGTGATGACTGGACAAAAGCTGCGCTGGATATCCTTGGCGGTAGAAGCAGTATAACGGGTGAGTTCAAATATTCTACACTTGGCATCCAGATTCTCTCCGGAGTGATTGCTAATTCCAGCGGTATGAGAGTGATTGATTTTGCAAATACATATCTCTTTGATCCACTTGGAATTCCACTCCATTCCAATAAGGAATGCATTTCAAAGGAAGACCAATTTAACTTTTTAATGGGCAAGGAACCTAAGGGCGATGTTTGGTTTGCAGATCCACAGAACGAGAATACTGCCGGGTGGGGACTTTCACTTTCGGCAAACGACTTGGCCGCTATTGGCCTTATGTGCCTTCAAGGAGGCATGTATGGAGCAAGAAGGATTTTATCAGACGAATGGATTCACAAGTTTTCAACTCCATATATCAATCTTGGTGAAAGCTTTGGAAATATGTCCTATGGTTTTCTCTGGTGGATCATTGACGTGAACAAGCGTATTTATGCAGCCATTGGTGACGGAGGAAACGTCATTTATGTAAATGAATCAAACGGTATTTCTGTCGGAATCACAGGAACATTCAAGCCGCGTATCTTTGACCGGATTCAGTTTATTCAGGAACGAATAGAACCATTGCTTTAATATACCGGACAAGTTTCAATTTGTAGTAGATTAATGTGACATATGAATTATTTTTACTATTTATTGACAATCAAAAAAATCGGAATTTTACATAGAGATAATAAAATCATGCGAGGTTTAAAATGTTCTTAGAAACAAAGCGGCTTATTCTACGTAAGCTCGTTATGGAGGACTTTGATAGATTTTGGGGAATGATAAACGATCCGATCGCCAAAGAATATACCGGCGGTGTAACGAGGTTAATCTATCGGAAGCGGCAGGCAGTGTTCGAACAGGAGTGCTCCTTGGAGTTCTCAGCGAATGGCGCTGAGTTTGCAGTTATAGAAAAAGAGTGCGGGATCTATATTGGATATTGTGGTTTCCGTTATTCGGAAAAGCTATGCGGGTGCGAGTTCTTATTTGGCTATTGTAGAGACTGTTGGGGAAAAGGCTACGCCACAGAGGCGGCTTATGCCGTTCTGGAGTTTCTGTTTAAGACTTACAGCCATGAAACCTATATCGCTACTGTTGACATTGAAAACACAGTGTCAAAGAGGGTTCTGGAAAAGGTAGGTTTTGTTAAAGAAGACGACGTTTTGATTTACGCAGACAGAATTGTTGAAAAATATCAGCTTCAAAAATGCGATTTTTTATCAAGATTATAATCAATAACCCACAATACTTCGAATTACAATTTGTAGAGATGACTAAATGAATATGGGGCAAATTTTTTTATTCAGCTGCCTCAATACCAAGGATTTTTAAAATTAGCTTCAAAGCTATAAGCTTATCATAAAAAAACGACTCATTTTGAGTCATTTACTTTTTTACATTTGCTGGCGCAAAGCTTGGCAGCTGAGGATTTTTGGCATTGAAGCAGCAACCAAATAAAGGGTTGCTTTTTATTGACAAATATAATAATAGTGCTATACTTTTTAAGATTTGAATAATGCAATCGATAAATTTTTGAAAAAATATCCGGTAAAAGGAAATAGAAAAAATGATGCTTAATGAAAAATCACAGAAGATATTAGACATTGCCATCCCGGCTACAATAGAGAATATCTTACAGACACTTGTAGGATTTATTGACACATTAATGATTTCCAAATTAGGTTTGATTTCCG
>JAGOIH010000200.1 GCA_017995755.1 Sedimentibacter sp.
GAAATATTCCCTGAAGAAAGGCCTATTAAAGCCGTAAGAAATCCCAAGGCCTGTGCTTTTTTATGTTGTTCGTCCAATTGTATATGATTAACACCCTTCTTATCCATTTTAAACAATACATAGTATTTACCGCCATATGCTATGCTGAGCATTACATATCCCGCAACCATAAGAACAGTCATCAATACGGCACCTATTCCAAGCATGGAAAGTAAAAGCTTAAAGGCTTCCCCTATACCATCTCCTAATGTCAAAAAGAACATTAATAAGACCGGAACCATCAAGGCTATAAGCGAAACTTTAAAAGCTGTTATCAGGACTGCAGGATTTTTCCACAATGAAAATTCATACATCCAGCTGTAGCTTCCTGTACTGTTCTTAGTAATATTTTTTGAAATAATAGTTGATTGTTCTATCGCTGTTTCATCAAACTCCGCTTTTTCTTGAATCTCTTCTGATTCTTGGATTTCTTCTGTTTCTTGAATCCCTTCTATTTTATCTGCCACGCTTGTTTCCTGAATTTCGGCTGTTTCTACAGCCACTGCATCGTCTGATTCTAATACCATTTCTGTTTCCTTATTGTTTATCTGTTCGCCGCAGTTCTCACAAAATAGAGCATCATCCTTATTTTCATAACCGCATTTTTCACAAAACATATCTACCTCCTGCTCTCTTATATAATAAGCAAATTTTCATCGCACAAATGCCATTGAAAAAACCAAATCTGCAAATCCGTCATTGTCATCATCCCTGAATAAATAACTCTGCCCGTACTGTTTTCCTTCCTTCTCCCAGAAAATAACATCCATTACTTTGTCATCTGCCAATGCCATTTGTAAAATTCCTTCTCCATAGCTGCCCAATACCATATCGGTTGAATCTTCTTCATCATAAAAATACTTCTCTCCATCATATTTTGTATATTGATGAGTTAATAAAACCGATGTATTTGCTCCCATATGGGCCGAATCAGGACTATATTCACTAATAACAGCTGAGGAATAATGAATTTCTTCAGTATCCGGCAAATAGTTAACAGCCATAAGTTTCCACTCCCCCAATATGTCCATGTAAGAAAGTTCAACAGCTCCTTCAGGTATCTCATAGTAATATTCCTCAAAATGCCAATTGAAATCATCCTCATTTATTATTACAGAATCATTGGCTGCAGGTAAATTGTTCTCAGGTCCATTGTTTTCGGGACCGTTGGCGGGAGGCTGTTCCTCCTGAGGTATACTTTCCCTGCCCATTGGTGGTTTAGTTGAATTTTCAACAGTTTTTTGGGAATTCTTGCCTATGAATTGTCTTAAAAGAGAATATCCTCCGACTAATACAACAGCTAAAACAAGAAATACTGCTGCTTTTTTTATCAAGCCGGATTTTTTAGGCTTTGGAGTTCTTGGATATTCATATTCCTTTTCTATCTCTTGTTCGTAGCGCGACCCCCTTTCCTGTTTATTATATGACGCGTTTTCTTGTTCGGAATGTATACTATTGTCTGTGTCTTCATCAGATTGAATAAAAATCTCAGGAATGACTTCACTTCCACAATATTCACAAAACCTGCTTTCATCAGGTATATTTTTACCGCATGATTCACAAAACATATTTTCACCTCTACTTCCACGGTCTAATTTTTATAAAGCTAATAACAGACAATGCTAAAAGCATACCGCCTACAATTTTGCCGGCTTCAATTCCTTCAGCATCACCACTTAATTTATAATAGAGATAAAATCCGCCGAATGCCGTAAAAGCCATAAATAGCAGCCATAGCCCTGCAACATTTTTTTTAATCATAATAATTCACTCTGAACGATGATCAAATTTTGTTTCCGCATTTTTTACAGAACTTTGATCCTATGCTCAATTTTTCCCCGCAGTTTCTACAGAATTTCGGTGTTGTCGGGTTTTCCCGGTCTTTATTGATGCTCTCAGTCTCTGCTTTAGTTTCAGCTTTCATTTTGGCTTTACTTATTGTCTGTTCGACTTCTTCATCTGCCTCTATCTCAGGTGGTTCTTCTCCCGGTGAGATCATAGTGCCAATCATTCCCTTAAGTTCCTCATAGTTTAAAGACATGATGCACGCATTGTCAGTAACATCCAAAAACCACAGATAGTTTTCTGTTCTCATCAATGCCATTGCCAAATAATTTATAACACCTTCGTGATAAAAAACACTTCTTAAGCCTAATATGGTTTTTCTTTTTAAAAGCTCATCAAAGAAAATTTCACCGTTTTCTGATAGTTCAACCCTGCTGTCTCTATAAATTATTATACCTGCTTTAGAAAGCTCCTTAAGCGATTTTTCGAAATTAATTGGTTTTTCTTTCCAGCGAAGGTCTGCCAAAAATGCAGAGGCCCATCTTAAGTTTCTACCTTCTGAATTGTAGAGAAATTCGTTTTGCAAAATTTTATCTGTTATTTCAAATTCTATTTTTGAAGGGTCCAGGATATTTTCAAGCTTTGCCCTCTTGATGCTGTCTCCTATGGATAGCAAGCATATTAAGGCATCACCTGATAATTCCTGCTTTATTTTCTGCCTGTCTTCTGGTTCTCCAAGATATGATGCTAAAAGCTCTATAATCTCTGACTGGGACATGGGCATTACTTTTAAAATGTCATCTTCCTCACCGCAGAATGCAGCATCTTCTTCACCGGTAACTATATTGGTAAAAAGAAGGCTGTCATCCTCAAATAGGGCTGTCA
>JAGOIH010000201.1 GCA_017995755.1 Sedimentibacter sp.
CCGAGGCGTTTGCCCCGTAGATTGCAATAGTCTTTAAAATGCTTGTGTCATTTTCAGTAAAAATATTATCAGCAAGAGCTTTAGCGTTTGCTGATTTAATGGTTGCCGCCCGGAAGTCAAGTGTAATCTCGTCTTTAGTGGAGAAAAGATTACCTATACGTATTTCTAAAACCATTTTAAGGCCTATTATTGTAAATATATTACAAGTATATGCATTAAAAACGAATATGACCTCATTTAATTATCTTTTAAAAAATTTTTAGTTATTGGCTGATGATGAGGATATCATACTCCTCTACTCGAGGAGACAACATTAATATTGGATTATATTACGAGCAGCTTTGATTGTACTTCCTGCATTTAAGCCATTAGTTTCCTTGGAACATTAAAAAAGTAATATTTTAATGTTTGGCTGTTATATTTAAATTATATTTGATGTCATAAATTGAGTAAACATTAAATAAAATAGTAATTAATGCCTGAATTACTGTATCAAATCAATCCCGACAGAAATGTTCCATGGAACAATCTTCCCCTGTTGCCAATAAGAAAAGAACTTTATCAGACAGTAGAGTTATTGGAGAAACTGGGAGATGCTAAAGCCGCATTAGCAAGGCTGCAGGGTCGTAGTGTTGTGATTCCCAATCAGGGTTTATTAATCAACACTATCAGTTTGCAGGAAGCAAAAACCTCAAGTGCCATTGAAAACATTTTTATAACGGATGATGAACTTTATAAAGCATATAGTGATCAAACTAATGAAATTGAGGGGGCTGCAAAGGAGGTGTTAAGATATAAGGAAGCACTTTGGTCTGGTTACAATTACTTAATAAATCAGGATTATTTTGACATACAGTATTTTATTAAAGTATTTCAGGAAATAAAACAGACAAAAGATGAGATACGGCCTGATTTTGTAAATACGACAATAAAACAAAGTAGCACAGGGCCAAATGCTGGTCAGGTTATTTATACTCCGCCAAAGGGTCAGCTTATAATTAAAGAAAAGATGGACAACCTGGTAACTTTCCTGAATGATGATGAAAATTTCAAAATGGATTTTTTATTAAAAATTGCAATTGCTCATTATCAATTTGAAGCTATTCATCCGTTTCGTGATGGTAACGGCAGAACAGGTCGGGTCTTTAATATCAATTATCTGACAAAAAAAGGCTTACTTGATGTCCCAGTACTGTTTTTAAGCCGATATATTTTAGATCATAAAGAAGATTATTATTCGGGATTATCCGGAGTTTCTCAAAGAGGTAATTGGAAGGATTGGCTATTGTTCATACTTAAAGCTATTGAATATACATCCATGATTACTTTCCAAAAAATTAATGAAATTGTATCAGCAAAAGACTCAATTTTAGAGTTTATTAAAAAGGATTCCAGGAAAATCAGAAATCCTGAAGACCTAATAAATGCACTGTTTACTCAGCCATTTACTAAAGTAAAACATCTGGTGGATTCAGGAATATATGCTGAAAATACTGCCAGGGATTATTTAAACAGATTATGCGATATACATGTCGTTGAGAAAAAAGAAATTGAAGGTCGCCATTATTATCTGAACCTTGAATTATATCGCATACTTTCCGAATAAAAATCCCGCAAAAAATTGTTATTTCTGGTGCCAGTTGCATAAGCCGGTCACCTTGACCATTTCAGGCCGGACTGAAGTGCAAAAATATAAGCTATATGAGCAGCATCCTATAAAGTATTGATTTTTGTAAATGGTTTCTTTCCCAGTTTGGTAAGCACCTCTTCTGCCCACTTATATGTTTCGGGCATGTCACCAATGAATACTATCTCTGCAGGAGCAAGCAATGCCGGCAGCTGATAAATATCAGTGATCCTTAAGCAATTCAATATCTCGATTGCAGCTCCCCTGCCATCGGGACTGCTGGCCATATCCTGGGTGGCCGGAGGATTTTTCAGTATAACTGTTTTACATTTTCCGTCGAGAAGGCCGCCATAAAGTGCAACAACACCCATGGCTTCCCTGGCGGCAATACCTATTGAATCGGCATTTACGCCATCAATTGTTCTGCAGAATTCAATGCATCTGGTAAGGTCATAGACCTGCATTGAAGCAAGTGTTCTTCCCAGCCATGCTGATGAACGACGTATATGCCATTGCAGGTTCGGATCCCAGCCGAATTCCCCGACACCCCTTACCTCCAAATAGGCAATATTCCATTTATTATCAAGATCTTCAATAAATCCTTCCGATTCCCACCGCGATTCATTCGGATTGCGCAGAACGATCATCAGTGGTTTTTTCTGTGACGAGTCATTTCTCCACCTTATGTCAACCTTAAGTCTCCATCCCGCCTCCGAAACAAAACTGTAGATATCGCTTCCGTATTTTGCCCTGTCAAGAGTCCTGAACACTTTTACCGAATCAAATGAAGGAGGATTCTCAGGGAAAGCCCCAAAACTTCTCTTTTTAAGAAAATCTTTAACTGTATTACGAAATTCATTCAGTTCACTTTCTGTTGTTATTAGGGGATTTAAAGCCAGTTTAACGAAAGAATCCTGAATAGTGGTCGTTCTGTCATCTGAAGGAGGCCCTTCTGTGTACACCTTTAATTCTTCTTCTGACAGCATATTTCCCGGTGAGGTATCAATATCACCCGCTTCTTCCGGTGAAATTGATTTTCCCATAAGATGTCCGGAGAAAAAGGAGAATATTTTTTCCCT
>JAGOIH010000202.1 GCA_017995755.1 Sedimentibacter sp.
TTGATTTTATTAATTAGAAAAATAATATGTTGCAATATACAAAGAAAACTGTTACAATACAAGTATCTTTTTTAATATCGGAGGATTTTTTTAAAATGAAAACAGGCACAGTAAAATGGTTCGATTCCAAAAAGGGTTTTGGATTTATATCCTGCAGTGACGGAAAGGATGTATTTGTACATTTTTCCGCAATAATATCAGATGGATTCAAAACATTGGAAGAAGGGCAAAAAGTAAACTTTGACATAGTTGAAGGTCAAAAAGGACCTCAGGCTAGCAATGTTACTGTAGCATAGTAGTAAATTGTTTTTCGAAATAATACGTTAATATAGATATGGTTTGGCATTACTTATATTAATATTAGTATTTGAAGGAAACGTGATAAGGACTACATGTGTAGTTCTTTTTCATATATTATTTTTATAAAAACATGGAGGAGTTTAATGAAAACAGGTACAGTAAAATGGTTTGATTCTGCGAAAGGTTTTGGATTTATTACAAGCGACGAAGGAAATGATGTGTTTGTGCATTTTTCCGCAATCTTATCCAATGGTTTTAAAACTTTGGAAGAAGGACAAAAAGTTAAATTTGAAGTGGTTGAAGGAGCAAGAGGTCCTCAGGCTGCTAATGTTGAAGTTATCTAACTTATGCGCAGAAGCACCTATTCACTGAATAGGTGCTTTTTTTTATTACAGATCATCTAATGAAGGCATCCCGCTTTGGGCTCCTAGTTTTGTTACTGCATATGAAGCTGCCTTGTTTGCAAACCTGATTGCATCTTCCATGTTGTAACCTCTAACCAATGCAGCAGCCAAACCTCCGCAGAATGTATCTCCTGCTCCGGTAGTATCCACAACATCCACCTTGTTTGAAGGAATTTCTTTTATTTCATTCCCGTCAAAGTATTTTACTCCCTTTGAACCCATAGTAACAATTAATTTATTGGGATAATTCTTCAGAACTTCATCAGAAGCCCGACTGTCGAATATTAATTTCAATTCGTGTTCATTCGGTGTCAGGTATGATGCTTTTTCAATTATAGACTTTCTTAACCTGGCTGCAGGAGCAGGGTTTAACAGGACCTTCACCTTGTTTTCAGCACATATTTTCACCACATGTTCAACAGCTTCCATGGGTATTTCCAGCTGGAGGAGCACAATGTCCGCTGACAATATCAGGTTTTTATTGTTGTCAATCAATTCTTTGTTGACTTTAAAATTAGCACCTGAAATTACTATAATGCTGTTATCATTTTCTGCCACAACAATATTTGCTACTCCCGTGGGAGCATATTCAACAACTTTTACTGCCTCCGTGTTAACATTCATGTTTTGAAGGTTCTTAAGAGAAAAATCACCGTTTGAATCATTCCCCACACAGCCAACCATGTACGTATCCGCTCCCAATTTAGCAGCAGCCACAGCTTGATTTGCACCCTTGCCTCCCGGGATAATGGAAAATGTCCGGCCTAGAACAGTTTCTCCTGCCTTAGGTCTTATATCGGATGTAAAAACCATATCTACATTAATGCTTCCAACCACAACTACTTTTCCCATAATACCTCCTTATCGCTGCGACGGGGAAATTCCTTTTCTATAAAGATTTAACCCTGTATCATACCATCCAGCTTATATAAATCATTAAGCAGTATCTCTCTGAATTTTTCCGTATCCACATTTGTCAGAACTCTTGGATATGTGCTGTCATATTTAATCCAATCTCTTATATCTGCAACCGTATTGCCCCTGTTCAACTCTTCGGAGCAATCCACAAGAACCTGCATATGCCTGGACTTATACAATTCAGGATATAATAGGTACATAAGAGCACAAGCATCATGTATGGGTGAAAAGGTCCCGCCTTTTACATGGTCCCCTTTAAAATAAAATTGAAGCATCTTTCCAATTAGTCCTGTTGCCTTGCCGGTACTTTCAGCCAGCTTTTCAACATCATCCTTGTACAATCCTGTTGAATGTGTAACATTAAGGCCGCTCATTACAATAGGAAGCCTTGAATCAAAAACAATTCTTGCTGCTTCCGGGTCAGCCCAAACATTGAATTCCGCACAGGGTGTCCGGTTTCCCCCTGCTGTGGACCCTCCCATTATTGATATGAGCTCAATATTTTCCCTTACCTCAGGAAAAACCTTTATAAGCAAAGCAATATTGGTAAGAGGTCCTACAGGCACCAGGGTGACTTTTTCTTTTTGAGACAGTATTGTGTCTCTTAAAAATGTTACTGCATTATCAGAGTAAAGCTTTAAGCTTGGCTCAGGCAGGTGGCAGTCACCCATGCCGTTTTCCCCGTGGACATTGCTTACTGCGCTTTTTTCTCTTATTAAAGGTCTTTTTTGTCCCATGACTGTTTTAATGTTCCTGTTGTAATATGACAGAACCTTCAATGCATTCAGTGTTACTTTTTCTATTGTTTGATTACCTGCGACGGTGGTGATTCCAAGAATATTAAATTTGTCCTCGTTGGCAATCGCCAATGATATTGCAATTATGTCATCAATACCCGGATCACAGTCTATGATTATATTTCTTTTTTTCATATTATCCCCTTTCCCGCAATCAGTCAGGTCATCTTACAGTCTCGTTGCACAATTTTGTTTGCTCCTTGTGTCGCACAAAATTGGCACTCGTTGCGAATGACCTACCATCCATCTGTTCTTCGCTTTAGCTCGAACATATGGGGTTAGGTCAT
>JAGOIH010000203.1 GCA_017995755.1 Sedimentibacter sp.
TTGACTTATATTTTCTCAAATGTTAAAATTAAGAAAAAAACGAGGTGATGTAATGGCATTTAATATGGTTGCGGATCACGCAAAATGGCCCAAAGTAAATGATGCAATCTTTGGACTGGCAGCTAAGGCAAAGGAAGCAATAGATAAGTACGGAAAAGAAAATGTAATTGATTCAACTCTTGGAGCATTGGTTGATGATAACGGAAGTCTTATTTGCTTAAATACTGTATACCAGGAATTAAAATCGATGCCCAATGCAGCAATTGCAGCATACGCTCAGGTGGCAGGCCAGCCTGATTTCCTGGAAGCAGTTCAAAATGTATGTTTCGGAAAATACAAACCTGATGCATATATAAGAGCTGTAGCTACACCTGGGGGTACCGGGTCTGTAAGACATGGAATATATAATTATACAAATCCCGGAGATTCCATACTGGTAAGTGACTGGTACTGGAGTCCCTATGTTACTATTTCGGAAGAATACGGCAGAACAGTTACAAATTACGAATTATTCAACAGCAAGAATGAGTTTAATCTGGAATCATTCAGGGAAAAATTCGAAGAGCTGCTGAACAAACAAAAAAGACTTGTTACAGTTATAAACACACCTGCCAATAATCCTACGGGATACAGTCTTTCTGACGAAGAATGGGATGAAGTTTTAAACATTGCCAAAGAAAATGCCAAAGACCCTGAAAATAAAATCATAATAATTGTTGACTGCGCGTACATAGACTATGCAGGCATCGGAGATGAAAGAAGAAGATTCTTTGCCAAATTCTCGGGACTGCCGAAAAATATTTTAATTATTGTTGCTCACAGCATGTCAAAGGGATACACAATGTACGGCATGCGTTCAGGCGCAGCAATCGGAATATCCTCAGATGAAGATACGGCTGAAGAGTTCTATTATTCATGCATGCATTCAAACAGGGCAAACTGGTCAAACGGCACAAGAGCTGCAATGGAAGTTATGTCCCGAATAGCTAAGGATCCTGATAAAACAAAGGCATATGAGGCTGAAGTCAATGAAACAAAGACAATGCTGAGAAAACGAGCTGATGCTTTTGTGGAAGGCGCCAAGGAAGCCGGCTTGGAAATTCTGCCTTACAGGGACGGATTCTTTGTAAGTATACCCTGCAAGAATGCTAAGTTAGCCTCTGATGAGCTGATAAAAGAAAATTTATTTGTAGTTTCTCTTAAAAAAGGACTCCGGTTTGCAGTATGTGCAGTTTCTGAGGAAAAATGCAGAACGGCACCGGCAATAATAAAGAAGGTTTTAGACAGAATATAAAAAAAGGGGCTTCCCTTAATATAGTGAATGAACACATAAAAAAAATGGACACGCATTGTGTCCCTTTTTTATTGTTTTTGCAATAATTTTTGTGATTTTGTTTTCCACCTGCCTGTTACATAATAGGTTCCGGTAATCAGCATTCCCAAAACCCAGCCTATGCCGTAGCTGTAAAACAAGTATTCCTTACCCAGATTTGCTGCTATATAGTAAGCTGAAGGAATCCTGCCAAGCCAAATGGATGTGAGGGAGCTGACCATGGGAATTATTGATTCCCCTGCTCCTCTTACCACGGCATTCAAGGTAAATAAAATTGAAAGCAGAACATACAAGGGCATTACATTATTTAAGTATATCATCCCTGCATCTATTACGCCGGCTTCTGAATTGAATAATCTAAGCATAGACGGCCCCAGGGGTATAATTATTAGAGCCAGGAGGCTGATTGTGACTGACACTGAAATTCCTGTAACTGTTCCCTTATGAACCCTGTCCAGCCTTCCGCCGCCTATATTCTGTCCGGTGTATGTTGTAAGCGCATTTGAAATGCTTTGTATGGGCATAAATGCAAATGTATCTATCTTATTTGCCGCATTGAAGCCCGCCATGAAGTCAGCCCCGTAGCCGTTTACCAATGACTGCATGCTCATAACTCCTACTGAGAACAAGGACATTTGTATTCCCGAAGGCAGACCCAGCTTAAGTATTTTCTTAAAAATTCCCATGTCAAAATAAAACCTGCTTATTTTAAATTTTAAAACATCGTATTTCCTTTTCATATAAATTATTCCGAAAATCCAGGAAAAAGTTTGTGCTATTATTGTTGCAATTGCAACTCCCGGAACATCCCAGCCAAATACCACTACAAACAAGAGGTCAAGCACTATATTGATGACTGTTGCGATAGCAAGAAACAGAAGCGATGACTTGCTGTCACCGAAACCCTGGAGTATGCCTGCATTAATATTAAAGCCAAAACTCCCTATCATCCCTGCAAATATTATCAGCATATATTGTTTTGCCATGGGCAGTACGTCCAAAGGAGTGTTTATCAATAGAAGTATGGGCTCGCAAAAAATTATGCCCAGTATTGATATTGGAATAGAGCTTAAAAGCATTGCGGTATAAATTGTTTGCGAGGTTTTTCTTACATTTTCATAATCTCCGGCACCTATATATTGAGAAATCAATATTGTTGCTCCCATTCCCAAACCAATGAACAATGATGCCATCAAAAATATTATCGGAAAGCCTGTACCTACAGCTGCCAGTGCAATTTTCCCCACATAGTTGCCCACAACAATACTGTCAACCATATTGTAAAGCTGTTGAAAAATATTTCCTATAAACATGGGGAAAGCAAAGGTAAGTATGAGGTTGAAAG
>JAGOIH010000204.1 GCA_017995755.1 Sedimentibacter sp.
CCTTCAACATCCGGCGGCTATAGCGAAGAGGACACACCCGTTCCCATCCCGAACACGGAAGTTAAGCTCTTTTGCGCTGATGATACTTGGCGGGTAACTGCCCGGGAAAGTAGGACGCTGCCGGATATAAGCAAACCCCATGAAAACAGTTGAATTTACAACTGTTTTTTTGTTTTTCAGCTGAGACAAAACACAAGTCCCATTACATATAACTGCCTTTCTGAAATTGCATAAATATAATCAGACTTAATAAATATTACAGACATGCTTGACAAACTGGGGAAAGATTATTAGAATGTATGTAGGTGGTGATTTTATGAGTAATATGCCGATAAATGTATATTCCGAAATCGGGAAATTAAAAAAGGTTTTATTGCACAGACCAGGGAGAGAGCTGGAAAATTTAATGCCGGAATATCTTGATAGATTACTTTTTGACGATATTCCTTATTTAAAAATCGCTCAGCAGGAGCATGATGCTTTTGCGGACATCTTCAGTGAAAATGGAGTAGAGGTTGTTTATTTGGAAGACTTGGTCGTTGAGTCTCTTATCAATGATGAAGTCAAATCAAAGTTTATTGACGAGTATATTAAAGAGGCAGGCATAAAGGATGACAGGGAAATTTGTATTTTAAGGGAATATTTCATGTCTTTCCCTGATGAAAAAGATATGGTTCTTAAGATGATGGAGGGAACAAGAAAATCAGATATCAAGGGCTGCAGGGGTCCCGGCTTGGTTGATTTTTTAAGCAATCAATACCCTTTCATAATTGACCCAATGCCAAATTTATACTTTACAAGAGATCCCTTTGCTGCAATAGGCAGCGGAGTATCCATCCACAAGATGCTGACTGAAACAAGAAACAGGGAAACTATATTTGGAAAGTATATTTTTGAATATAATCCTTTGTATAAGGGAACGAAGCTATTTTATGACAGAACCGAGGATTATTCTCTTGAAGGCGGAGATATTCTTGTTTTGAACAAGGAAACTCTAGCAGTAGGTATATCATTGAGGACTAATCCAAATGCCATTGAAAGGTTTGCAAATTCAGTATTAACAGAGGATTCATCTTTCAAGAAGGTATTAGCCGTAGACATACCTAAAAGCAGAGCCTTTATGCATTTGGATACGGTATTTACCATGGTTGATTATGACAAGTTCACAATACATCCCAATATTAAATCTGATATTGTTGTGTATGTTATTGAAAAAATAGACGGGAAACTCAAGATTGCCGAAGAGAGAGGCTCTCTTGAAGAAGTGCTGGAAAAGGAACTGAATATTGACAAGGTCAGACTGTTTAAATGCGGCGGTGACAGTGTTATAGACGCTTCCAGGGAGCAGTGGAACGACGGCTCCAACACATTATGCATAGCACCGGGTGAAGTAATTGTTTATTCAAGAAATTATGTAACAAATAAAATATTACAGGAAGAAGGCATAAAGACTCACATAATGCCGAGCTCAGAGTTGTCAAGGGGCAGAGGCGGTCCAAGATGTATGTCCATGCCTTTATTAAGAGAAAGCATATAAAAATACAATAAGTTGAAAAAACTTGCATGATGTTTAAATATCTGATAGTATAATGAAGATGCTAAAGATAAATAATTAATTTATAGGAGGATATAGATGGCAGTAAATTTAAAGGGAAGAAGTTTTTTGACGCTAATGGATTTTACACCGGAAGAAATTAGATACTTACTTGACTTGTCAGCTAATTTAAAACAAAAAAAGAGAATAGGCTCTAGAGAATGTTTATTGAAAGGTAAAAATATTGTTTTACTATTTGAAAAAACATCTACAAGAACCAGATGTGCTTTTGAAGTTGCCGCCTTGGATGAAGGTGCACATGTAACTTTTTTGGACTCAGGCAGCTCACAGATGGGTAAAAAGGAATCATTGGAAGATACAGCAAAAGTTCTCGGCAGGTTTTATGACGGTATTGAATACAGAGGCTATGAACAAAAGGTTGTAGAAGATTTGGCTAAATTTGCAGGTGTTCCCGTATGGAACGGTTTAACCGATGTGGACCATCCCACTCAAATACTGGCAGATATGCTAACAATAGAAGAACATGTTGCAAAGACGTTAAATAAGGTTAAGGTTGTTTTTGCAGGAGACATAAGAAATAACATGTCATATGCCTGGATGTACGGCTGTGCAAAGATGGGAATGCATTTTGTAGCATTTGGACCGAAAGTGCTTGCTGACCAATTAGATAAAGAAATATTAGAAAAAGTTAATGAAGTTGCTGACTACACAGGTGCAAAAATAGAAGTATCCGATAATATTGAAAGTGTTAAAGGAGCAGATGTAATATATACCGATGTATGGGCTTCCATGGGAGAAGAAGCTCAAATTCCTGAAAGAGTAAAATTGCTTACACCATACAAGGTTACAATGGATCTGTTGAAAGCAACAGGAAATGAAGATGTAATATTCATGCATTGCCTTCCCGCATTCCATGATTTTGAAACCAAACTGGCAAAAGAACAGATGAAATTAGGTTATGATATGAGGGAAGTTACGGATGAAGTTTTCAGAAGCAGGCATTCGGTTGTCTTTGACGAAGCAGAAAACAGACTTCACACAATTAAGGCAGTTATAGTAGCTACGATAGCATAATAATAAAGCACCTTTTTTAAAAGGTGCT
>JAGOIH010000049.1 GCA_017995755.1 Sedimentibacter sp.
CCATACTGAAATATCAATCTTATCTTCAAGCTTTGAAACCGTGGGATACCCGTAGCTAAAAGGAAGAGGAGAGGTTATTAATTTATTGTCTCTGATTATAGGACCGTATGCATATGTAGGGTCACCCATGTAAAAAAAGTCTCCATTTACTGCGGCAACTGCTCCCGATGACTTTATCATTGAGCTTAAAACCGCTCTGTTGGAAATGCCGTCTTCATTGGTTACAGGTTTTATTTCTGTATGGTCATCAGTCAGGTCTGCCCGGATGACATTTATGTTCATCCACCCTGACGATGTGTATTTTTCTGTTCTTTCATATGTAATACTCTTTGAGAGCCTTGTTTCTTCAGATAAATCATATACAGTGTATAGACTGCTGCCGTACGCTGAAGAGGATAACAGCAGTATTGCTGCGGCAGAAATAGCCGCTATCTTTTTTAGTATCATCTTGTCCACCCTTTCTCTTCTTAAAATTATATCAAAATTCTGCATTGAATTCCATAAGTTTTGAAATATTGAAACGGTAAATAATAGAAAATCAGGATTTTATTATTTTATGGCAGAATACTTCAGGTTATGGCCATACTATTATATAGACGAAATTATAATAATATAGGTTCCATGAAAATAAAAGAATGATTGACAATAAAAAATGTATGTGTTAACATAAAAAAAACTCCTTATCAAGAGTGGTGGAGGGACGAGGCCCGATGAAACCCGGCAGCCTGATTTATTCAAGGTGCCAATTCCCGCGGATTTCCGAAAGATGAGGCAATAGGAAAAATTGACCTCTTCTTATGAAGAGGTTTTTTTATGACCTTTATGACCTAACCCAATTTCTTAGACCAGAGGGAAAAAAATTGATGGTAGGTCAAACGCACAGAATTCTCAATTCATGTGAGCGATAGCAAACTGATAAATTGATGAATTCCCCTGTAATCCCCATTTTTCCGAGTATTTTTTTCAGAAAAATGGCTGGTAGGTCAATCGCAGCGAGTTCCCAAAATTTGTAGCAAAAGGAGCAAATATTTTGGTGAACGAGCCTGCGCTGCGCAAGAATATATTTATACAAAGAAAGGATAAAATAATGAAAAAATGGTTATTCACATCTGAATCGGTTACAGAGGGTCATCCGGATAAAATGTGTGATCAGATATCAGATGGCATCTTGGATGCAATTATGGAATTAGATCCCAATGGAAGGGTTGCCTGCGAAGCAATCACCAAGACAGGATTCGTTCTTTTGGCAGGAGAAATCAGCACATCCTGTTATATTGATATTCCGCAGATAGTAAGAAACACAATAAAAAATATCGGCTATGACAATGCCGAATACGGCTTTGATTACAAAACATGTGCTGTATTCACATCAATTGAAGAGCAATCCCAGGACATAGCATTGGGTGTCAATGAGGCAGATGAATACAAAAAGGATCATAATGATGCAAATGACAGGATTGGTGCAGGAGACCAGGGTATGATGTTTGGTTTTGCCTGCAATGAAACACCTGAGCTGATGCCCATGCCCATATCCCTGGCACACAAGCTTTCAAAGAAACTTGCTGAGGTCAGAAAAAACAAAATAGTTGACTACTTAAGACCTGACGGGAAAACTCAGGTTACTGTTGAATATCATGATAACAAGCCTGTAAGAGTTGATACAATTGTTATTTCCACTCAGCATAATCCTGAAGTTGACATAAAAACAATTGCGGAAGATTTAATTGAAATTGTTGTTAAACCAATTGTTCCTGCCGAATTATTAGATGAAAACACCAAGTATTACGTTAACCCTACCGGAAGATTTGTAATAGGAGGACCCCAGGGTGATTCGGGACTGACAGGAAGAAAGATAATCGTAGACACTTACGGCGGATATTCAAGACACGGAGGCGGAGCATTTTCAGGAAAGGACCCTACAAAGGTTGACCGTTCGGCAGCATATGCAGCAAGATATATTGCCAAAAATGTAGTTGCAGCAGGATTGGCAGACAAATGCGAGGTGCAGGTTGCATATGCAATCGGAGTTGCAAAACCGGTTTCAATAATGGTTGAAACCTTCGGCACAAACAAGGTTGCCGATGAAATAATAGAAAAAGCAATAGCCGAGAATTTTGATTTAAGACCTGCAGTTATTATAGAAAAATTCAATTTAAGAAGACCTATATACCAGCAGCTGGCAGCATATGGCCACTTTGGAAGGGAAGACCTTGACCTTCCGTGGGAAAAGACAGACAAAAAGGACGTGCTGAAAAAATATCTTTAAACTTATGGGGACACACCTTCAATTTAAATGTGTGTCCCCATAAGGTTTTTTGAAAAGGCAGGGCAGACTAAATTAAAATTAGAAACCCTTCCTTTTCTATATTGAAAACATTATTTTTTATATTATTTGTGTATTCAGTCATATTTTCTTTAAATTTTAAAGTTATTTCCTTTTTTGATAAATTTACTCCTATAATTGTTTTTTCATTTCCATCATATCTTTCATACACAAAAACGCCTTTATCATGAATTAAGCATCTGTACTTACCTTCAGCAAAAACTTTGTTTTTTCTGCGAAAGCTTGTCACTAACATATAATAGGAAAGTATTTCTTCGTTTTCATTTCCCCAGGGGTAGCATCTCCTGTTCAAAGGATCTTCCCACCCCTCCATGCCTGCTTCATCACCGTAGTAAATGCAGGGAACACCGGGAAGAGTCATCTGCAGCAGCACTGCAATTTTCAAGAGATTGGTTCCTTGTTTTAATTCCTCCCCTGAGAGCTTGCTTTCTGCCATTTCAATTTTATTAGAAGGCAGGTTTTCGCTGCCAAGTACTGTGAGTATTCTTTCCGTGTCATGGGTTCCCAGAACATTCATGAGGCAGTTTACAGTTTGCGGAGGGTAGGTTTCTATAATTTTATTCATTATATTATGAAGATAAGTGCAGTCCCTGCTCTTTATAAATTGGATTATGCCGTCACGAAGAGGGTAATTTGTTACGGAATCCAACTGTCTGCCGCAAAAATATTCCTTCAGCTTATCATAGGAATATTTATTCGAAGCATCTTCCCACACTTCACCGATTATCAGCGCATCATTGTTATATTCTTTTATTGAACTTCTAAGGGCAGATATGAAATCATCCGGAAGTTCATCAGCAACGTCCAAACGCCATCCCATAACTCCTGCTTTTTGCCAATGGTGGATGACACCTTTTTTTCCGGTTATGAAGTCTACATAGGAGTCATTGTTTTCGTTTATTTCAGGCAGGGTTTTTATTCCCCACCAGCTTATATAGTCATGATTCCAATTATTGAAGGTATACCAATTGTAATAAGGGGAATCTTTGCTCTGATATGCCCCTATGGAATTATACCTGCCGTATTTGTTGAAATAAATGCTGTCATCCCCGGTATGGCTGAAAACACCGTCAAGGATAATATTTATACCGTATTTTTTTGCTTCTCGTATGAGTTTTTTTAAGGAGTGCTCAGTGCCGAACATAGGGTCTATCTTATGATAATTTCCTGTATCATATTTATGATTTGAGTATGCTTCGAAAATTGGAGATAAATAGATAATGCTCACACCTAATTTTGCAATGTAGGGAAGTTTTTCCCTTATGCCTTCCAGGTTTCCTCCGAAAAAGTCATTATTTAAGATTTCACCTTCCGTGTTAGGCAGATAGTAAGGAATTTCCCCCCACTTTCTTATTATTGCTCCATTTTTTTTGATTATATTTCTTCTGAAAAACCTGTCCACAAAAATATGATATATGATTCCACCTTTCGTCCAGTCCGGAGTTAAATAGCCTTCATCATATATGAGGAGTTCATAGTCTCTGGTGGTCTCTTCATTAAAAATAAAGGAATAATAGTAATTCCCGTATTCCTTTATAGAAACCTCAGCTTGGTAGAGATCATAATTTTTTTCTTGTGATATCCACTGCATTTTTATTTTGCCGTAAAAAGACTTTTCATGGTTATGCCTTTTTTCAATCAGCAGTTCAGGCCTGGACGAGTTTCTCTTTACATATATTTTAAATGTTATTATTTCGTTTGATTTAATTCCGCCCTGAGGATGTCTGTAAAATTCAGACTGAGAATTAAATTTATACATAATACCTCCTAAATCCGGGGGCGCACCTCTTAACCGCAAAGACCAGGCAGGGGGACATTCCTTCAACTTTTAACCTTAAGGGTGATGGCTTGTACCCGCCTCTAAAGAGGTATATCCCCATGCTTCTGCTATATCGGCTTAATACCCCAGATTTTGCCTGCATATTCGTTTATTGTTCTGTCTGATGAAAACACTCCGGCAGATGCAATATTTATCAATGACATTTGGTTCCACTTCCTTTTATCGTTATAATAAAGGAATGATGCCCTTTCATGCACCTTCATATAGCTGTCAAAGTCTGCAAAACACATGTAGGGGTCACCTACCACGGGTCCGCCTATAAGGTATCTGGATATGGATTCAAAGGGTTTTCCTGCAATTCCTCTGTTTAAAAAATCAATTATTTTCCTGAGCTTCTCATTTTTTTGATAATAGGCTACCGATGAATATCCGCTTTTCCACAATTCTTCAACTTCATAGTCCCTTAAGCCGAACAAGAAGAAATTTTCTTCTCCCACTTCATTTATTATTTCCACATTGGCACCGTCGTATGTTCCTATGGTTAATGCACCATTAAGCATGAATTTCATGTTTCCTGTTCCGCTTGCTTCCTTTCCCGCCAAAGATATCTGTTCGCTTATTTCGCCGGCAGGTATTATTATTTCAGCTAAACTTACAGAGTAGTTTTCCAGGAAAACTACATTGATAAATTTTTTGATAAAGGTGTTTTTGTTTATATATTCGCTCAATGCATAAATAAGCTGAATTATTTCCTTTGCCCTATGGTAGCCGGGAGCAGCCTTTGCAGCAAAAATAAATGTTTCGGGAACTATATCCCTGGTATTGCCTTCATTTATATCAATTATAATGCTTATAATCCTAAGTGCATTAAGAAGCTGTCTTTTGTACTCATGAAGCCTTTTTGCCTGTATGTCAAAAATTGAGTCGATACTAAGCTCAATATGATTGTTAGCTCTCACATACTCAATAAGATTCCTCTTGTTTATATACTTGATTTCATCAAGTCTGTTCAAAACACCGTCGTCATCCTTGAAATGCTTAAACATACCAAGTCTTTCCGGTTGCTTTCTGTATCCGGGTCCAATAAGTTCATCAAGAAGTTTTTCAAGTGAAGGGTTAGCCTGATTAAGCCATCGCCGGTGGGTTATACCGTTTGTGACATTCATAAACTTATCCGGAGTGTAATCATAAAAGTGTTTGAAGACTGTTCTTTTCAATATTTCTGAATGGAGCCTTGCAACCCCGTTTACATTGTGGCTGCCGATTATGCACAAGTTAGCCATATTTACCCTTCCATAGCCAAATATGGACATATTCAAGGGCTTGCTGTAATTTTCATATTTCATTGCTGCTTCGTCAAGAAACCTGTTGTTTATTTCTCTTATTATCATATATATTCTTGGAAGCTTTGTTTGTATCATGCTTTCGTCAAATGTTTCCAGTGCTTCTTTCAATACTGTGTGATTTGTGTAGGATACTGTGTTAACTACCTGATTCCAGGCCTTCTCCCATGATAATCCGTATTCATCCATAAAAATCCTCATTAATTCAGGAATTATCAAAGCAGGGTGGGTGTCATTTATATGGATTGCATTTTTTTCGCTGAAATTATCCAAGCTATTGTATTTATTTAAATGGTATTTGACAATATTTTGTGCAGAGGCAGAAACCAAAAAATATTGCTGCTTTAGCCTTAGCACCTTACCCTCATTATGGTCATCAGCAGGATACAGAACCTTTGATATTGCTTCTGCCATTGAGTCTTCAGACAAGGCTCTTATATAGTCACCCTGTGAAAACAGGTTCATATCAATGCTGTTTAAACTTCTTGACTCCCAAAGCCTCAACAGGCTTACTCCCTTGCTGTCATATCCGGAAATCATAACGTCATAAGGTATTGCTTCTACTTCCGTAGCGAATTCATGGTGCACTTTCATTCCTTCCCGGGTCCATTCTTCTCTTATTGCACCGTCAAATTTTACAACAACTCTTTCATCCGTCCTGGGCATAAGCCAGACATCGGAAGTGGTAAGCCAGTCATCAGGCAGTTCTGTCTGCCACCCATCGATTATTTTTTGTTTAAAAAGTCCGAATTCATATTTTATAGAAAACCCAACTGCAGGATAGTCCAATGTTGCAAGGGAATCCATAAAACAGGCGGCAAGCCTTCCAAGACCTCCGTTGCCCAGGCCCGGGTCCTTTTCTATAGCATATAATTCTTCAGGAGTTATATTGTATTTCTTGAGAGCTTCTCTTGATTCTTCTTCAATACCTAAATTAAATAAATTATTCTTAAGTGATTTGCCTATTAGAAATTCCATACAAATGTAGTAAACCTGTTTGTGTTCATTTTGCATTCTTTTGAATTTATTTCTTTTTCTCAAAAGCAAATCTCTTATTACAAAGGATAATGCCCTGTAGATTTGATTTATACTGGCTGCTTCAGGTTCTGTATTCCAATATCTTATGATTTCCTCATCGATTAGGCGGTTAATCTGTCTTGCGTCGATTTTTGACCTCATTATCATTCTCCTATATCTGCTAAGCTGCTATACATATAAAAATACTTTTCTGCAGACTTTTTCCAGCTGAAATCAGTATTCATTACTGTTTCAACAAGCCTTTTCCAGTCTTCTTTATTTTCATAAACTTTCAAAGCCCTTTTAACGGCATCACACAATGCTTCAGGAGTCTGGTCGCTGAAGGTAAACCCGTTTCCTTCACCAAGGCTTGCGTCCTTGATTGAATCCCTAAGACCTCCGGTTTCCCTTACAATAGGAACTGCTCCGTATCTTGAGGAAATCATTTGTGCTATGCCGCAGGGTTCGCTTATGGAAGGCATAAGAAATAAATCAGAGCCTGCGTAAATCTTTTTTGCAAAACTTGAATCAAAGCCGATTTTTACGTATATTTTATCATGATAACTTTCCTGCAAATATTTAAAGTAAAGTTCATATCCTCTGTCTCCCTTGCCAAGAATAATAAACTGGACTTTTTCTTTTAGTATTCCTTCTATGGCATTAATTATCAGATCAATTCCCTTATGTTTAACCAATCTTGATATTATTCCTATAACAGGCACATCTTTATCCTGCGGAAGACCTGATAATGACTGGAGGTTTTTTTTGTTTAAATATTTCTTTTTTATTGTTTTTGCAGTGTAATTTTCAAAAATTTCAGGATCGTTTTCGGGATTGTACTTTTCAGCATCTATACCGTTTAGTATTCCCCGCACCTTGGATGAATTTTTTTGAATAATTTCAGCCAGACCGTGAGCATAATAATCATCATAAATTTCTTTTGAATAGCTTTCGCTGACTGTGCTAATAATATGAGCTGTTTCCAAGGCTCCCTTCAAGAGGTTTATTGCTCCTCTATATTCAATTATACTCTTTTCTTTTCCGTGCAGGTCGAATACATCCTCTGAAATGCTTAAATCAAACACTCCCTGGTATTCAATGTTGTGAATGGTTATAATTGATTTTATATCTCTGTATCCTTCATAGCCGGAATACTTTGTATTCAGATAAATGGGAACCAGTGATGTCTGCCAGTCATTTGCATGAATAATGTCAGGCATGAATTCTATCATAGGAAGGATGTACAGTACAGCTTTTGAGAAAAATGCAAATCTTTCCGCATCATCAAAATGACCGTAGCATTCACTGCGTTTAAAATAATATTCATTGTCTATGAAATAATAGGTGACATTTTCCAGCACCCTTTTAAAGACTCCGCAGTATTGCTGCCTCCAGGCAAGAGGAACAGAGGTTTTTCCCAAAAACTCAAATTCGCTTCTGTCTTCAATTCCCTGATACAGGGGAAGAATTATTCTTATATCTATTTTATCTTTATATTTTTCTGCCAATGCCTTGGGAAGTGACCCCGAAACTTCTCCGAGACCTCCGGTTGCAATAAAGGGAGCAGCCTCTGAGGCTGCATATAATACTTTTAATTTACTCATATAAATCACTCCTATACCACTGAGTTTTTCTTTATAAAGAAGGGGCAGTTTGAATATCCCAGCAAAACCCTGTCCTTGCTTACAAATGTGTAGGTGTCGGTTATTATGGAGTCCAGCTTTGCATTATCACTGATTATTCCGTGCTGCATGATTATTGAATTTTTAACAACTGCATTTTTGCCTATTCTCACATTCCTGAATAGGATTGAGTTTTCTACTGTTCCCTCAATGACACAGCCGTTGGCAATCAGTGAATTTTTAATAACTGCATCCTTACTATATTTTGTGGGGGCTGAATCCTTTGTTTTTGTATAAATAGGACCTGTTTTTGAATAGAAAATATTTTGCAGATTATCAATGTTCAATAATTTCATGCTGTTTTCAAAATAGCTTTGCAGAGAATCAATATGTGCAAAGAAGCCGTTATATTCATAACCGTAAATTCTTAAGGAATGAACCTTGGCAGACAGTACATTAAGGCTGAAATCCTTGTAATTTCTTGCAATAGCGTCATAAAGAAGGGATTCCAAAAATTCCTTGTTCATAACCCATGTATTCAAGCCCACATTGTGAATTCCGTTTGTTATGGGATAAACCAATATGTCATCAGCTCTTCCATCCTGGTCAAATTCATATAATATTTTGTGAATTGATTCAGATTTATTTATGTTTATCTTTGTGTAGACTGCAGTGATATCTGAATTTTTTTCTTCATGGTATTTTATAACCTTCTGGTAATTTACGTCATAAATCATATCAGAATCTGATAAAACAACATAATTTTCTTTTGAGGATGTTATATAATCCAAAACTCTTTTCAAGGCATCCAGTCTACCCTGATAGAGACCGTGGTTTTCGCCTGCAGCATAAGGAGGAATAGTAAGTATGCCTCCCTTTTTTCTTGACAAGTCCCAATCCTTTCCTGTACCAATATGCTCCATTAATGAACGGTAGTTGCTGCTTGTTATTAGGTAAACCTTGTTGATGCTTGAATTAACCATGTTTGAAAGGGGGAAATCTATAAGCCTGTACCTGCCTCCAAAAGGTATTGCGGCAACAGACCTGTGAGACGCCAGTTCGGTCATGCTCCAATCTTGAATATCAGAAAAAATAATTCCTAAAGCATTCATATTATCCCTCCCATATTATTTATAATACTTTCCCTCGGTATTACCGTAATTTCAGAGTTTTCCCCCATTGGTTTGCCTATTTTAAGGCCAGGTCCGATTTTTACCATTTCATCAATGATGGAATAATTTACTATGCAGTTATCATTTATTTCTACATCAGCCATTATTACGGAATCTTTTACAACCGCATTTTCTCCAACCCTTACTCCGGAAAATATTATAGAATTTTCTACAGTTCCTAAAATTACGGCACCTTCTGAAACAATCGAATTTTTAATCACTGCATCCCTGCCGGCGTAATGAGGGGGTTTTTCCGCATGCCTTGAATAAATTATCCAATTTTCTTCAGATAATTCAAAGCCGTTTTCCCCTAAAAGGTCCATATTTGCCTGCCACAGCGAATCAATGGTTCCAACATCCTTCCAATAGCCCCTAAATTTGTAGGCATACATTTTTTCGTTTTTTTCAAGCATTAAAGGAATAACATCCTTGCCGAAATCATTGGATGAATCGGGATTTTTATCATCTATTTCAAGATATTTTTTAAGCTTGTTCCACTTAAATACATATATACCCATGGATGCCTGAGTGCTCTTTGGTTTTTTTGGTTTTTCTTCAAAATCAGTTATTCTTCCAGTCTCGTCCGAGCTTAAAATTCCAAAACGGGAAGCTTCCTTTATGGAAACATCTATTACCGATATGGTACAGTCGGCGTCCATTTTCTTATGGTAATCTATCATTAAGGAATAGTCCATTTTATAAATATGGTCGCCGGATAAAATAAGCACATATTCAGGAGCATACTGATCTATGAAATTCATGTTCTGGCAGATGGAATTTGCTGTGCCCAGATACCACTCTGAGTCAGCCACCCTTTGATATGGTGGCAGTATTTGGACTCCGCCGTACATTCTGTCCAAATCCCATGATTTTCCGTCAGCTATATATGAATTCAACGTTAATGGTTGGTATTGTGTCAAAACTCCAATGGTATCAATACCTGAATTGACACAATTTGATAAGGCAAAATCAATTATTCTGTATTTCCCTCCAAAGGGTACAGAAGGTTTTGCAATTTTAGTAGTAAGGGCGCCCAGCCTGCTGCCCTGCCCTCCTGCAAGGAGCATTGCAACACATTCTTTCTTAGCTAATTTCATAAATTTTACCTCCTTTGTTGTTTATATTATATTTATTTTCCTTTTTTAAAAATATTATTGAAAGGGGTGGCAAAGTTAAAGATAAATAAGATTCATGTCCGTGTACGGTCCCTTGGGATGATACGATTTTATCCTTGTTGCCTGACCCGGTCCCTCCAAATTCTTCGCAATTTGAATTGAATATTTCGGTGTAAATTCCTCTGTCTGCACCAATCAAATAGTTTTGTCTTTCTGCGGGAGAAAAATTAACCACCGCAATTAATTCATTGTTATTCTTGTCTATTCGTTTAAATGCTATAATATTCTGATCAAAATCATCGTTAGAAATCCATTTAAACCCGTTCCAGGAATAATCCACTTCCCAAAGTTCAGGCTGTTTCAGATAAAATTCATTCAATTCTTTAATATATGTATTCAACTTTCCATGGTATTCATAATCAGTCATAAACCATTCAATTTCCTTGTTGAAATCCCATTCGACAAATTGTCCCACTTCATATCCCATAAAATTCAGCTTCTTTCCCGGATGAGCAATCATATAGCCTAACAGAACCCTCACATTTGCAAATTTCTCTTCGTAAGGACCGGGCATTTTGTTGAGTAAGGATTTTTTGCCATGGACAACCTCATCATGGGACAAAGGCAGTATGTAATTTTCACTGAAAGCATAATGAAGTGAAAAGGTTATGTTTTTATGTTTGTACTTTCTAAAAAACGGGTCGGTTTCCATATACTCCATCATATCGTTCATCCAGCCCATATTCCATTTAAAATTAAAACCCAGCCCTCCCAAATATGTGGGTTTTGTCACCATAGGCCAGGCAGTAGACTCTTCTGCTATCATCATGGTATTTGGATAATTTCTAAATATTGCTTCATTAAGTTTTTTTAAAAAGGCAATGGATTCCAGGTTTTCATTGCCTCCATATACATTTGGAGTCCACTCACCTTCCTTTTTATCATAATCCAGATAGAGCATTGAACTTACCGCATCGACCCTCAAGCCGTCAGCATGGTAAACATCAAGCCAGAATACAGCATTTGATATCAAAAATGATTGTACCTCAGTTTTGCCGAAGTCAAATTTATGGGTCCCCCAGCTTCCGATTTCTCGTTTTTGGCTATCCTTGTACTCATAAAGATATTCACCGTCAAATTTATACAATCCATGCTCATCTTTGGGAAAATGAGCAGGCACCCAGTCCAGAACAACCCCGATTCCATTTTGATGGCATTGGTCAATCAAATATTTAAGGTCGTCAGGCTCGCCGAACCGTTTGGTGGGTGCATAGTAGCCTGAAACCTGATAACCCCAGGACCCGTCAAAAGGATATTCCATGACGGGCATCAGCTCAATGTGAGTGAAAAAGTGTTTTTTTACATGGTCTATCAACAGGGGAGCCAGCTCCTTATAGCTGTAATAGTCCCCGTTTTCTTTGCGTTTCCAGGAGGACAGATTAACCTCGTAAATATTAACGGGAAGCTCATATATATTAACAGTCTTTTTATATTCAAGCCAATTTATATCATTCCAATTGTATTTGTCTATATTGTACACAATTGATGCTGTTTCCATCTTTGTTTGTGAAGAAAATGCAAA
>JAGOIH010000205.1 GCA_017995755.1 Sedimentibacter sp.
GGAGGTAAGGATAATATATATTTTGGTACAAACCTACTCGAAAATATTAAATCTGCCTCTGCATTTTTGCAATACATTGTTCATGCGCTATCTGTTTCTGGAGTAAATGATGTAAAAGCTGATTTAGAAGGTATTTTAAGAACAAGTTTTGTTTTCGAGCAAGCAAGAAGTGAGAACCCCAAATTAGCTGAAGAGCTCATTAGAGTAGCTCGCTTATACATTGATGAATTAGAGAAAAAGAAGGGCAAAGCGTTGCCTGCATTTGTAAAACTTGCTGATGGTACTGGATTTAGTAGCCCATCTGTAGATGAAATATGGAAGGACTGGAAAGTTAATAAAAATAGTAGTTTAAGCGATTGGAATGCGGAGAATCTATTTCCAGCTGATGGAGGAGAAAGCGATACTCTTATTAATGCAATTGAAACGCTTAGTAGAATACCAGAAATGCGTCTTGGAACAGAAGAAACTGGTGAATTTGATGCTGAGCGTATAGCCAGAATTACAAGTGCATGGGTAAATGGTGAATCTATTATTACTATTGCTAATAATGAATACGGAGGAGACATTTATAAATGTGTATCCCATATTAACTCAACAGTTGCAAATTTGATACCATGGGGAATTAGAGGGATCCAAAGAGTTTCTTTTGTAGGGCAAAATGAACGTGTGTGGGAACAATTAGATCTGATCCCTGCGATGATTTATCATGGAGTAAAATCTGAAGAAGCAATAGCATTAAGAATGCTGAATGTGCCTAGAATTGTAGCTGAAGGTCTTTCAAAACAGTGGAGAGAGCAACAAGAAGAACACCATAAAGATATCTTTAACTGGTTTGACGATTTATCGGATAAAGCATGGGAAAATGCATTACCGAAAGGATCAAAGATTAATGGTAGGGAATGTAAGTTTATTTGGGAAGTAATAGAGGGTAAAAAGCAAATTACAGACATCCAAGAATAGATTAGCAGAAAAGAAAAATTGGAGTGAAAGTAAAATATAAGCTTTTAGAAAATGGACTTGAGCTTATAAGTGCAATAATTATCATACACCGGTAAATCAATTAAAAGAATTCATTACGAAATATCTTTTATTAACGAATAGCAGTAAAATCTTTAGCCCAATTTATTTACCCGGGCTAAATAGGCCAACTATGGAGGGTACTTTTAAATTATTACCTATCCCATAAAGCAATTAAGTATACAATTCTGTAGTAATATGGTTGTAACAAACCAAAAAAACGTAAAAAATATCAGCAGTCACAGATTGAAAAACAAAATGCTATAAAGTCTTAAGTTTCAGCACATATAGACATATATTGAAAGGGACTGAAAATAGCTGAAAGATCCAGTCGGAACTGCAAATCGCGTAACTGCTAACACAGTCCGAATCTCCGAATCCCTCTCTCTTTCGTGAAAGAAATTCAGTAGCATTACCTGTATCGAATATGTTTAATAATACATGCACATATTCGTAGATATTGCCGTAGAATATAATAAATATTTACCATATTGTCTTGATAATTAATGAAATATGATTTATATTTATAGTATAATATTGTATAAATAGCCGTAGAATATAAAAGGTGATTGTATGAATGAGATAGAAGAAAAAATATATAATGTGTTTAAAGCAGGTAGCGGATATGCCAGAACCAAGGATATAATAGGTGCCGGCATATATAATATTTATCTTAATAAGCTGCTGGAGAACGGAAAAATTGAAAAAATTAAAAGAGGGCTTTATCGTTGGGTTGGTATGAATGAAACAGGATACCAGGGAATGGTTGATGTTTCAAAAGCCATACCGGGAGGAGTTATATGCCTGATTTCGGCGCTATCATTTTATAACATGACTGAAGTTAAGCCGATGGAGGTTAGTATTGCAATAGATAGAAAAAGAAAAGTAGTTAAGCCGGATTATCCTCCAACAAAAGTATACTACTTTAAGAATGATATTTTTCATGCCGGGATACAAAAAGAGAAAGTCGGCGGTGTTCAAATTCTTATATACAATAAAGAAAAAACACTGTGTGATTGTATAAGATATCGAAATCAGATAGGAATGGACATAGTGAAAGAGGCACTTCGGGAATATCTGAAAAACAGTAATAGAAATCTAGAGTTGCTTATGGAATATGCGGAAATTTGCAAAGTCACGACGGTTCTTAAAAATTATTTAGAGGTAATGATATGAGTACTGCTCAAGTAAAAAACAAGTCTGCATCTATAAGGGACAAGCTGTATAACCTATCAAAGAATTCAGGTATTGATTTAAATAATCTTATCATTTTGTACATGCAGGAAAGAATACTATATCGGCTGTGTCAATCATCTTATTATGATAAGTTTGTGTTGAAAGGTGGCCTGCTTCTTTTTGCCCATCATGGATTTTACGGCAGACCAACAAAAGACATAGATTTGCTTGGGATGAACATACCAAATGATATTGATTATATAGGAAAGGTATTTAAAGAAATTCTTTCTCAGGATTATCGTGATGGTTTGTGCGTATACCGGAACATCCGGACGGCGATTCCGGAAACATCCGGACACGAAACCGGAGGTATCCGGACACTTTGCCGGCTAACTTGATTGTAAAATAATTGCTGCATTTGAGCAACAATAATTAGC
>JAGOIH010000050.1 GCA_017995755.1 Sedimentibacter sp.
GGGGCAGGCAGCGCCTGCCCTTATTTAATAGACCCTTAAAGATAAACATTAAGAAAGAGGTGTTTTATGAGGAATTATATTATAAGACGTATAATTCAGATGATTCCTGTTTTTATAGGAATTTTATTTATATTGTTTTTTATTCTCGAGCAGGCACCGGGAACACCGGTTTCAAATATGATGCATCCAAGGATGACTCCTGAGCAAAAAGCAGAACTAAATGAGAAGTTGGGCATGAATATCCCCTGGTATGAAAGATTCGTGAATTATGTAAAGGAGGCGCTGTTAGAAGGCAACTTAGGCTATTCCAACACTCACAAAAAACCCGTAGCTGAAGTTATCGGAGATTATGTGGGTCCTACATTGCTGTTGGCTGTTGTTTCTTTGTGTATTTCTATTATTATCGGCATTCCTGCCGGTATCGTAAGTGCTACAAAACAATACACTGCTGTTGACAACATATTGACTGTAGCATCCTTTATAGGTATAAGCATACCTTCATTTTTCTTCGGTCTGATATTGTTGAAGGTTTTTGCGGTAGACAACCAAATATTTCCTTTGTTTGGCATAAGAGACCCCTTATTAATGTCAGATAACATTTTTGATAAAATTAAGGACGTGGCATGGCACATGGTTTTACCCAGCATTGTCTTAGGCTTAAGCTCTACCGCAAGCTTTATGCGATACACCAGGTCAAGCATGCTCGAAGTTATCAGGCAGGATTACATCAGGACTGCAAGGGCTAAAGGGCTTAAAGAGAAAACCGTTATATACCGGCATGCATTCAGAAATGGAATAATCCCTATTATTACACTTCTTGGTTTTTGGATACCTTCACTTTTATCGGGAGCTGTAGTTACGGAAACAATTTTTGGATTGCCGGGTCTTGGTAAAATATCCGTTGAAGCTGCAATGAAAAGAAACTATCCCCTCATTCTTGGAATAAATTCAATGCTTGCAATTCTTACACTGATAGGCGCCTTAGTTGCTGACATCCTGTATGCAGTTGCAGACCCGAGAATAAGATACGATTAAGGCAGGTGCTATATGGCTAAGGATAAATCAAATAAAAATTTTATCAGAAATCAATCCTATTGGGGAGAAGTATTCTTCAGGCTCAGAAAAAACAAAATGGCGATGTTTAGTCTTTACATTCTTGTTGCAATAATTTTACTATGTATTATTATTCCGATTATATCGCCTTATGAGATTCAGACAACTAATTTGGCAGGCAAAGACCAAAGTCCTAACTCCCGTCACCTTTTGGGAACAGACTTAATTGGAAGAGACTTATTTACAAGGCTCTTTTATGCAGGAAGAATTTCCTTGGGGGTAGCTCTTGCGGTAGTAGCCATCGAATGTGTAATAGGTGTTATTTTAGGAAGTATATCCGGTTTTTACGGGGGAATTATAGATGCGGTAATAATGCGTATTGCTGAAATATTTATGTCATTTCCTTTCATGATAATTACCATCACAATAGTGGCTGTATTCGGCAACAGTATTATTACCTTGATTTTGGTACTGGCTTTACTAAGCTGGCCCAGTATCGCCCGTATTGTAAGAGGACAAATACTTTCTCTACGGGAAATGGAATACATGGAAGCTTGTGAAGCTCTGGGAATCAGCGACATAAGAAGAATATTCAGACACCTTCTGCCTAATGTTCTGGCATATGTTATTGTTTACGCAACACTTGGAATGGCAAGCGTAATTTTGGTGGAAACTTCTCTCAGCTTTTTGGGACTTGGTGTTTCTCCTCCCACGCCAACCTGGGGAAACATGATTCAGGAAGCGAGAAATATGCTTATAATTCAACACAAGTGGTGGTACTGGATTCCGCCGGGAATAGCAATATTCATATCTGTTATGTGTTTTAATATACTGGGCGACGGCATGCGGGATGCTATAGACCCTAAGATGAAGAGGTAGTGCTATGAGCAAAGAATTACTAAGAGTTAATAACCTGAAAACATATTTTTATTCAGACAGAGGAATTGTAAAAGCAGTTGATGACGTAAGCTTTTACGTTAATGAAGGTGAAACTTTAGGTATAGTCGGCGAATCAGGCTGTGGAAAGAGCATTACCTGTATGTCTTTGGTAAGATTAGTGGAAACACCTCCGGGAAAATATGAGGGCGGTGAAATATTTTTTAACGGCGAGGATATGCTTAAGGTTTCAGATGTAAGAATAAGACAAATAAGAGGAAATGATATATCTTTTATTTTTCAGGAGCCTATGACTTCATTAAATCCTGTATTTAAAATCGGGAGACAAATAAGTGAGGCTTTGATTTTACATCGAGGAATGTCAAAAGATGAAGCTCACAAGGAAAGCATCCGGATGCTGGAGCTTGTAAAAATACCAAATCCTGAAAGGGTGGCTGATGACTATCCCTTTGCATTATCCGGAGGTATGAGGCAGAGAGCAATGATTGCCATGGCTCTTGCCTGCGAACCCATGCTCCTGATTGCTGATGAACCTACAACAGCCTTGGATGTAACAATTCAGGCACAGGTTTTGGATTTAATGAATGAACTTAAGAAAAAAATTAATGCTTCAATTATTTTTATTACTCATGACCTTGGTGTAATTGCAGAAATGAGTGACAGGGTCATGGTTATGTATGCAGGCAAGGTTGTGGAAGTGGCTTCAACAGTGGAAATATTCAAAAATCCAAGACACCCGTATACGATGGGGCTTATTAGTTCAAAGCCTGATATGGCAACAGAAAGCACAAGACTTCACGTAATCCCCGGCAATGTGCCTGATTTAAGCAACCTTCCCACAGGATGCCCTTTCCATCCAAGATGTGACAAGGCAATGGATATATGCAAAAAAGATTTTCCTGCCGAAAAAACACTTTATGACGGACATAAAATTTCATGCTGGCTTTACACAGGCAAGGAGGAATTACAATGAGTGAATATCTGTTAACCGTAAACAATTTAAAAAAGTATTTTCCTATTAAAACAGGTCTTGTAAAGCGTACCACAGGAAATGTAAAAGCAGTAGACGGAGTATCTTTCAATATTAAAAAAGGCCAGGTTCTTGGAATAGTTGGTGAATCAGGCTGCGGAAAATCTACCTTGGGAAGAACTATCTTAAGATTGCTGACACCTACAGAAGGTGAAGTTTTTTATGAAGGGAAAAGCGTTTTTGACATGGACCACAAAGAAATGAATAAAATGCGAACTAAAATGCAGATAATATTTCAGGATCCCTATTCTTCTTTGAACCCGAGGCTTCCTGTTTATGATATAGTAGGCGAAGCAATGCTTCAGCATAGTATTGTAAAGAATAAAAAGGAAATGAAAGAAAAAGCAATTGAAATAATCGGCAAGTGCGGACTCTTCCCTGAGCAGGCAGACCGTTACCCTCATCAGTTTTCCGGAGGACAGCGCCAGCGTATCTGCATTGCAAGAGCTTTGGCTGTTAATCCTGATTTTGTAGTATGTGATGAAGCAGTATCCGCACTGGATGTTTCCATACAATCCCAGATTATAAATCTGTTAAAAGACGCTCAGGAGGATTTTGGACTTACTTATATGTTTATATCCCACGACCTGTCGGTAGTTAAATTTATAAGTGATGAGGTAGCAGTTATGTACGTTGGGCAAATTGTTGAAAAAGGGCATAAAAAGCAAATATTTTCAAATCCCCTTCATCCATATACAGAAGCTCTGTTATCAGCTGCCCCTTCCTTTGATCCGTCTTATAAGCAAAATGAAAAAAGGATAATATTGAAGGGTGATATCCCTTCACCTGCAAATCCTCCAAAAGGATGCCGGTTCCATACAAGGTGCTCTTATGCAAGAGATATATGCAAGGAAGAAATACCTGAATATAGAGAAATAAATGACGGACATTATGCTATGTGCCACAAGGTAAATGGAGTATTCTAAATGTTTTTTAACAAAAAAAGAGTCGAAGAAGATTTGGATAGAATTCGTCGAGCCAATCTGCCAAATAAAAATGAAACAAATAATAAAGAAGAAACAGAAAATTTAGAGAAAAGCCAGGATGACATCCGTTTGGAAAAAGGCGATATGCTGGCTATGGTGCTGGCTGTCATATCCCTGGTTCTGCCCTATATACTTGCCTTTTTAGGAATTATGGGTATAGTTGTATTTTTAATGTATTTGTTTTTTAAGTAAAGTATTAATCCGCAAAAGAAAAATCGGGAGAAATCTCCCGATTTTTGTTGTTAGCTAGCTTATATTCTTTGAACGTTAGCTGCTTGGTCTCCTCTGTTTCCTTGAGTAACGTCAAAACTTACTTTTTGACCTTCTTCAAGAGTTTTGAATCCGTCGCCTTGAATAGCTGAGAAATGTACGAAAACGTCATTTCCATCATCTTTTGTGATAAATCCAAATCCTTTTTCTGAGTTGAACCATTTTACTGTACCCTGTGCCATGAGTACCTCCTAAATATTATTATATTGCATGAGTAAAAAAATTTCACATATTTTTACATATTATATACAGCACGCCACATATAATATCTAAAAACATGTGAAATCCATAAATACATCTGTAATACATTTAAAGATTACCACATCAGAATTCAAATGTCAACTATTTTTTTTTGGAAAATTATATTACATATTTAGGGACGGTTCTTTTTGTTCCCGAAGAACCGTCCTCTTGTCATAATTACTATTTTTTGTTTAAGAAGCTGGGTATTGTAAAGTCGAAGGGGCTTTCTGGTTTCTTTTCATTGCTTTCAGCGGCTTCACCCTCTGGTTTTTTGGCTTTGCTTTCTCCAAAGCCCGTTGCAATAACTGTAATCTTTACTGTATCTCCCAGGGCCTCGTCAATATTTGCTCCGTATATCAGGTTTGCTTCAGGGTCAGCAGCTTCTTCGATAAGTTTGGCTGCCTCGTTAACCTCATGGATCCCCATGCTTATTCCGCCGGTAATGTTTACCAGGACTCCTCTTGCTCCATTGATGGAAGTTTCAAGAAGCGGGCTTTGTATTGCCTGCTTAACAGCATTTAATGCTCTGTTTTCTCCTGTTGCCTGGCCAATGCCCATGTGGGCAAGACCCTGACCGGCCATAATTGTTTCAACGTCAGCGAAGTCAAGATTCATTATAGCAGGGATTGCTATCAAGTCGGATATGCCCTGTATACCTTGTCTCAATACATCATCTGCCATGGCAAAGGCTTCAAGCATGGTTGTTTTTTTATCTGTTATCTCAAGGAGTTTGTCGTTTGGAATAACAACTAAAGTATCAATATTTTCCTTTAGCCGTTTAAGACCCATCTCGGCATTTTTCATCCTGCATCTTCCTTCAAACATAAAGGGCTTTGTTACAACTGCAACCGTAAGTATGCCCATGGATTTTGCAATATCGGCAATTATAGGAGCTGCACCTGTTCCGGTTCCCCCTCCCATGCCTGCAGTTATAAAAACCATGTCTGCGCCTTCTACCAGTTCTGCAATATCCTGTTTGTTTTCTTCAGCTGCTTTTTCTCCTATTTCGGGTTTTGAGCCTGCACCTAAACCATTTGTAAGCTTTTGCCCTATTTGAAACTTAGTTTCAGCCTTTGATGTGGACAGATGCTGCTTGTCCGTATTTACACTTATAAAATTAACACCCCTGACTCCGGCGTCTATCATTCTGTTAACTGCATTGTTACCGCCTCCGCCGACACCTATCACCTTGATATTTGCAAGTTTTTCTGATGGTTCTTCAAATTGAAACATTATAGCGACCTCCTATGAGAGAGAATTTTTATACTATTTGTTTGATTATATCATAAATTTAATAATAAATATATATATTTTTAGTTTACTTGTTTTTGCTAAACTTTTCAAGATAAATATCAACCAGGAGTCTTAATTTTTTATAAATATTATTCCCGAATGCAAAAACAGCCGCTAAATAAATGGGGAGGCCTGATTGCTCGCCTACAAATCCCAGGAACAAAGCAAACAGTAAGTCAGTCAATAAATATGCAATGCTTTTTCCCATTGACAATTCTGTAGTTTTGCTGTCATGCAGCATGTTGATTATAGTATTTAATACCGCCAGTATTGCCAGTGATATATAAACTATGTAATTTGGATTGTAGACAAGATTTAAGTTTAGTCCTGCAACTATACCCAGGATCAGACCGGCTGCAACATATATCATTCTTCTACCTCTTCTTTTATTATTTCAGCAAATTGGGGTTCATAGTTAATACCGCGAAATTTTCTTACAGTTAAATTATAGCCTTTTATTGCAACTACTTCCATTCCGTATACATCCATTAGCTCATAGGCATAGGTATCTTCCATAGTAACAGCGTCATACAGTTCATCCATGTCTCCTATTGCTATTATTACAAAAGGAGCAGGAATTACCTCATTATTCACCCTTATCAATGGTCCCGCACAAATTACTTCCGACATGTTGGTTATTCTTTTGCCGTTAATTTCAATGGCTTCTGCACCGGCAGCCTTCAAATCGTTTAACAAGACCACTATATCCACGTCGTGTACTATTCTTTCCATTATATCAAGGTTTTCGTCCTCATTGATGTTGTCTGAAATCCTGAGCATTATACCGGGACCCCTCACATCAGTAAAACCATTATATAGTTTAATCTCCTCAATTTGAGAATTAATTTCAATTATATCATCAAAGTATTCTCTTTTTTCATAGTAAGCAATTTTATCTTTTTCGCTGTTTACCGCTTTCCGCATGTTTTCAACTAAAAGCTCCATTTCCTTTTTGCTTCGTTCATATTCTTTCAGCTTTTTAAGGTCGTAAATGCTATCTTCATTGATTCCTGCATCTGCACCGTTTACAAGAGCTGCGGCTGTTAAAAAAACTAAGATAAAAATTATTATATTGAATGATTTTTTTATAATAACCACCCCTTAAATTTCTTCTTCCCGGGCTATTGGGACAGCATACTTAAACTGTTTTTCTCCTTCATAACGCTGAATAAATATTTCATCTGAATCTTCGGTTTCAATTATATATCCAATCCCATTGAACTGGGTTACTATGCCTCCTACAAAGTTAAGAGAAGAATTTATAGTCGCTGAGTTTCCTATTGCCTTTATTTCAAGAGGCAGTACCATAGCCACGCCGTTCACGTTAATGTGCTCAAGAACCGGTACGATTTCCGTATAGTTTGTATATCTTTGCCCGTTTATTGATATGGCCTCAACGCCCGCATTATTTAAATAGCTGATTAATGCCAGTATATACTGATGGCTGGACGCGAGACTCATGTATGAATTGGGGTCTGCGTCTATGGTAATTATGGTGCCCGGACCTTTTACATCATAATAACCGGATATTATTTTTTGATCTTCAAGTTCTTCACTAAGTCCTATGAGCTCCTCTTCAGCATCTGCATATATTTCTTCATATTCCCTGTTTTTTTCCTTAAGTGCTTCCAATTCATCTCTAAGCCGGGTTTTTTCAAGGTTCAACTGTGCAAGCTTCTCATTAAGTTCAAGGGATTTTTCTTCAAGATTAACCATACCCAGTATGCCGGTCTTGGTTCTCATTTGAGTAATCAAGACTATTCCTAATACCAGGCTTATAGCAAACATCATCGTTTTCTGCCATATTTTGTTCATTAGCGTCCTCCCTTAGTCCTCAATATATACAGGACTGTCCCCTTTAGTAAAATCAATTAATCCTGATGATACGGTTAAATTTTTATTTAATCTTTCATTTATAATTTTCATCGCAAATACAATCTGATAATTAATATCTTCGCTTAAGTCCAGCCTTACACCGGTTCCATACCGGGTTTTAAATAAAAAACTGTTATCCTGATCGACACTGCAGCTTTTTATTGCGTCGGTCCCATATTGATTATTTAAATATTCTATTGCATCAAATACATCTTCAATGTTTTCAATGCCTGCAAATTGAATACTATCTCCTATATTGTATACTACTTCCGCATAACTTTCAATAGTCAATAGGTCCGATTTATCAGTACTTGTTCTCAATACTATTCCATTTTTGTCAATTATTATGTATTCATTGTTTATGAAAACCTGGTATTTGTCCACTCTTTCAACAATATCAAGAAATATTCTATTCGGGAGCGTATAAACTACCCTTATATTTTCAACATATACTTCATTTTCTAGATTCTCTTTTACCTGCCGCCTGTCAATATCGAATATTTTTTTCCCTGTTTCAATACCTGATTTCTCCATTATATATTCATCACTATATGTTAGATTGCCCTCCATGTCAACGCCGATAAGGTTGAAATAAGGGGTTTCATAATATACATAGTAAATACAAAAAACAACAACTACAGCAGCCGTAATAAAAGCTGCTGTACTTATTAATAGCCTTTTATTTCTCTTTTTTTTCTTTTTCCTCTGTTTTTTGTTGTTGTTTTCCATAAAACGGGGACATTCCTTCATGGTATTACTCCAGCGACTCACCCTCCATGGAGGTGTGTCCCCCCTCCTCTGCTGGGGACATTCTGCCTTGCTCTTTCAGTGTGCCCCATCTCCTCTTAATAAGTTTCTGTTATTATAACCCCTAAGTTTTGCAGTTTATATAAGAATTTTTCATATCCTCTTTTTATATGATGAATATTGTTTATTTTTGACGTGCCTTCAGCTCCCATGGCTGCAATTACAAGAGCTGCCCCGCCCCTTAAATCCTTTGCCTCAACCTCAGCGCTTGAAAGCTTTTCAATACCATCAACTACTGCCACCCTGCCGATGGTCGTTATGCATGCCCCCATTTTCTGGAGCTCGGGAACATGTTTAAACCTGCTGTCAAATACTGTTTCTTCAATAATGGAAATCCCGTCTGCTACCGTCATGGATGCCATAACCTGTGCCTGCATATCCGTGGGAAAGCCGGGGTAGGGCTGAGTTGTTACTTTTTCAATCGCTTTTAACCTTTTGTTATTGGCAATTATTATGGTCCCGTGCCTTTCTCTTATTTCGCAACCTGCATCTTCAAATATAGAAGTTATAGACTTAAAATGAGATTTTTCTATATTTCTTATGTAGATTTTGCTCTTCATCGATGCTGCTGCACTCAAATAAGTTCCTGCCTCTATACGGTCGGAAATGATTTTGTATTCTACAGTATCTGTATTTTCAATTTTTTTGCCTTCTATGGTAATAAGACCTGTTCCTGCACCATCTATACAAAAACCGGCAGTATTCAAAAAATTCTGCAAATCTACAATTTCAGGTTCCCTTGCGGGGTTATATATAGTTGTTTTGCCGGGGTTTCCTACTGCAAACAGCATAATATTTTCGGTTGCCCCAACACTTGGATAGTCAAGATGAATATCACAGGTTGCCGGTTCTTTTACTATACCTGACAGCAAACCATTTTTTTCACTTATTTCAACTCCAAGCTTTCTTAAACCTTTTAAATGCAGATCAATAGGCCTAAGACCTATTTCGCAGCCTCCGGGATATGCAACTTCAACCTTGCCCGTTCGCTGCAGAACAGCTCCCATTAAAATTATTGATGACCTTATCTTCCTTACTAATTTTTCGGGAACTACATGAGTATTTAAACCCCTGGTATCAATTAATGCAATGCCATTTTCCAGTTGGACGCTGCATCCCATAATGTTTAGTATTTCAAGCATGTCTTTTACGTCTTCAATATCCGGTATATTTTCAAGGATGTATTCTCTTCCGGTAATTACAGTGCTTGCAATAATAGGAAGTGCGGCATTTTTTGAGCCGCCGATATCCACAATTCCTTCAAGACTGTTTCTTCCTTCAACAATATAGCTTCCCATTTTTATCCCTCCGCAACAAGTTGATTCATGTTATATGTTATGCATATTTTTTTCACTTGTTACTTTCGTGAATTGATGAGATCTGTCATTATTGTATAAATTTTGTTTTCAACGTCAGAACTTCCCAGCCTTTTGGAATTCAAGGACATGGTTTTTAATCTGCCTTTGTTTTCAATGATTTCCTCGATTGATTTAAGAAGAGTTTTGTCGCTTAAGTCTTTCTCCAGTATGACTAATGCCGCACCTTCCTTTTCCAAAGCACGGGCATTGTATTCCTGATGATTTTCAGCAGTATATGTTTTTGGAATCAAAATTGAAGGCACTCCTATTGCAGTTATTTCAGCAATTGTTATAGCCCCGGCACTTCCTATTACTATATCGGAAGCAGAAAGAGCAAGGGGTGCTTCATACATATAATCTTTAATTTCTATATTTTTTTCCGGTTTAATACTCTTATTCAGCTCTTCCATGAAACCGTCATAATGTTTCCTGCCTGTCACATGGAGGATTTTCACATTGCTGCTTCCATTGTATTTTTTTATAACACCTATTATTGCTTCGTTTAAACTTATTTGGCCTCCGCTGCCGCCAAATGAATATATAAATACATCCTCCGGCTTTAAGTTGTATCTGGTCCTTGATTTACGCCTGTCTGTTGTTATTATGTCCTTTCTTACGGGATTCCCCGTCATAATAAGCTTCTCCCGGGCACTTTGGGGGAAATACTGCCTTGCTTCTTCAAAGCTTATTCCTACCCTGTCGGAAATTCTGCTCAGCATCTTGTTGGTTATTCCGGGATAAACATTTTGTTCCAATATCATGGTGGGAATTTTCTTTAAGTATGCAGCCAAAACAACGGGACCGCATACATATCCTCCCGTGCCTACAACTATATCCGGTTTAAATTCATTTATTATTTTAAAAGACTCCATCAGACCCTTTGCTGACGCAAACAACGTCTTAATGTTGTCAAAGGTAATTTTCCTTTTTAGATATTTGGCCGTAACAGCTTTAAATTCAAAGCCTTCCTTTGGAATAAGCTCGCTTTCCAGGCTGTTTCTGCTTCCCACATACAAAACAGCATCAGAAGGGTTTTCACTTTTAACCTTCTGTGCTATTGCCAACGCCGGATTTATGTGGCCTCCGGTTCCTCCGCCGGTGATTAGTACCTTCATATAATACCATTCCGTTTAATAAATAATAAGGGTCAGGGCATCTTTAATTCCTGTAAGTATTCGAATACTTCGATATATTTAGCAGTATCCCCATGGAGCACAATAGAAACATTATCGATGAACCTCCCGCGCTGATAAAGGGCAGAGCCCTTCCTGTTGGAGGCATTGATGATGTTGCAACCGCTACGTGTATTAAAAACTGTGCCAGTACTATTACAGTCAAGCCAAGAGCAGTCTGGCTTCCGAAAAAGTCCTCCGTGTTCATGGAAATTCTCAGTCCTCTCCATGCAAATACCACAAACCCGAGCATTAAGAACAAACAGCCCGCAAAGCCCAGTTCTTCTCCTATTATTGAAAATATAAAGTCATTGTAGGCTTCAGGCAAATGGAAAAACTTTTGTCTGCTCTGCCCTATTCCCATGCCGAAAAGGCCTCCTGTGCCCAATGCATACAGTGAATTTATTATTTGATAACCTTCATCCAGGGGATATTTAAATGGGTCGAAAAAAACAATTATTCTTGATATTCGATAGGTCTGAGTTGCAATCAATCCGATTACCCCGCCAACTGCCAGTATAAACAGCAACAGTAGATGGCTTATCTTTGCACCTGCACAAAAGAACATGACCATAAGAGTTCCCGCAAGAATTACTGCAGTGCTTAAATCATCCTGTACAGCTATTAAACCGCAGAAAAGCCCAATGTAGAATAATGAAGGCAAAAATCCTTTGGTAAAGGATGTCAGTTCGTTTTTCCTTCTGCTGAAATAATCAGCCATGTAAAGAACAGCGCCGATTTTGATTATTTCCGAAGGCTGCAGCGATATGCCCCCAATAGTTATCCACCTCTGGGCGCCGTTTGATGCAATCCCTATTACTATGGTAAGCA
>JAGOIH010000051.1 GCA_017995755.1 Sedimentibacter sp.
CATTATTAAGGCCTGTTTCAACGGACATAAATACCTATAAAAATAATATAATGATAAAAACAGTTAAGTTTAACAGATATGGAGGAGGCTATGAAGATAAGAATAGGTATTGCAGGATATGGAAATATAGGCAGGGGAGTAGAAACAGCCGTAAGAGACAGTTCAGACACAGAATTAGCCGCTGTCTTTACAAGGAGAAATCCTGATGAATTAAAGATTCAAAGTCCGGGAGTACCGGTGGTAAATTTTTCTTTGGCAGAAGAATACAAGGATATTATCGATGTGATTGTGTTGTGTACAGGTTCTGCAAAAGATCTTCCGCTACATGGAGTTCAGTTTGCAAAGTTATTTAACACAGTTGACTCTTATGACAACCATGCAAAAATACCTGCATACTTGAAAAGTATCAATGAAAGCGCCTTATCATCGGGTAAAGTCAGCATAGTTTCCATCGGATGGGATCCTGGACTATTTTCCATAATAAGAATGATTTCTGAGGCAGTTCTTCCGAATGGCAGCTCATATACCTTTTGGGGAAAGGGAGTCAGCCAGGGGCATTCTGATGCCATAAGAAAGGTTGATTCTGTAAAATATGGTATTCAGTATACAATACCTTCAGAAAGTGCAGTTGACCGTGTCAGAAGAGGAGAAACCCCAAATTTAACAGTCAGGGATAAACATATGAGAGAATGTTTCGTGGTATGCAGCGAAGACGGGGACAAAAATAAAATTGAAGCGGATATTGTGAGTATGCCTGATTATTTTGCTGATTACAATACAAAGGTTAACTTTATAAGTGAGGAAGAATTTAAAAAGGAACATTCAAAAATGCCCCATGGAGGACTTGTAATCAGAAACGGCAAAACAGGCGGTGGAAAAAACAATCATACAATTGAATTCTCGCTTAAATTGGACAGCAATCCTGAATTTACAGGCTGCATTCTCCTTTCATATGCCAGAGCTGCCTATAGAATGAATATGGAAGGAATGAAGGGGGCTAAAACAGTATTTGACGTGCCAATTTTCTATTTGTCTTCAAGAAATAGAGAAGATCTCATAAAAGAGCTTTTATAAAATAATTACAATACTATAACATTTTTAGATAAATTTTGCATAGTATTCTTACCTGCTAATCAAAAGATGGGCAGGTAAGTACTTTTTTGGGCTAGTACAGAGTATCCATTAATATAATGTACTATAAAAATTTTTAGGAATTATACAGATTAAGGGTGGTTACATGGAGATAGTTGTTGTTAAATTTGGTGGGACATCTCTGGCAACACAAATGGAAAGAAAGGAAGCCATAGCACACATAGCATCTTTAAAGACTGCAGGAAAAAGTATAATAGCTGTGGTTTCCGCAATGGGTCGAAAGGGTTCTCCTTATGCTACGGACACTTTGATATCCTTATTAGGAAAAGGCTGCAATCCTGCTGTATTGGACCTGATGATGAGCTGCGGCGAGGTTATTTCCGCATGCGTGCTCACAGATAGCCTTGTACAGCAGGGGATTGATGCCGTCGCATTAAATTCAGTTCAGGCCGGAATCTTCACCAATGGTATTTTTGGAAGTGCGGATATATTTGATATTGATACCAAAAGAATCAAGATGGAACTTCTTGAAGGCAAGGTTGTGGTTGTAACAGGCTTTCAAGGAATGAGTGTGCGAAATGACATAACCACCTTGGGCCGGGGGGGAAGCGATACGTCTGCTGTGGTAATAGGCGGATTTTTAAGGGCAGGGTCTGTACATATATTTACAGATGTTCCGGGAATAGCCGTTATAGATCCAAGAATAGTTCCTGAGGCAAAATATATGGAATATGTAGATATTAAGCATATGTATGCGCTTGCCTGCTGGGGGGCAGGAGTTGTCCATCCCCGGGCTATTTTTGAAGCTCAAAAATACAATCTTGAGCTTTTTGTCCGTTCAACATTTGATAGGGGGCAGGGTACAGTAATTATGAAAGATATGGAGATGAGAGGTCCTGTGGGTATTGGAATCATCAGAGGCTGCAGCTTATATGATGCAGAACAGTCAGACAGTCTGATAATAAGCAGCGTAAAAAAGTCTGTCCGCCTAACAAGTGACAGCGGGTATTCTCTGCTGACGGCAGTTTTCAGCGGATACAGCAGGGATGAAATGAGTGAAGCCATAGGCAGATTACCGGTCAAATCAGAATTGTACTTCAATCAATCATGTGCACATATACTTGTTGAAACAGAAAATGTTGAATCATCAGCTTATTCTTTATACAACAGGTTGTTCGGCAAAGGGGGTCACCCCTTAATTTAGCTTAGCATGGAGGAATAATGAATTTAGAAAAGGATGTTTGTGTAATCGGTGCAGGTGTTATGGGGCTTGCCACTGCATACTACCTTCTAAAATACGGCAAGACTGTTGCTGTTTTAGAAAAAGGGGAAGTGGGCAGCGGTGCTTCAAGTTCCTGCGACGATATGATATTGATGCAGTCAAAGAAGCCGGGTATTGCATTGACCCTGGCTATGGAGAGCTTGGATATGTATAAAGAACTGCCCCTTGAGCTTGATGCGGATATTGGATTTTTGACTTTAGGGGGCATGGTCATTATTGAAGATGAGAAGCAGCTTAAAATTATGGAGGATTTTGTCAAGCAGCAGGTTTCTTACGGACTTGATGTTGAAATCGTAGACAGAGATGTTCTTTTTAAAAAGCAGCCTCATGTTGCCGGGTATATGATAGCTTCCACATACAGCCCATCTGATTCTCAGGTGAATCCGCTATTGCTTATGAGAGCACTTTTACGCAAGGGGCTTAATATGGGAATGGATATATTCAGGAGTACACCGGTTCAAGAAATAAAACAATCAGGTGATCATTGGATAGTAAAAGGAAAAAACGAAGTCAGCGTGGAATGTGACAGCATAGTGATAGCAGCAGGTGCCTGGTCGGGACAAATCGGTGACCTTTTGGGGATTGATATTCCTATAAGACCTATAAAGGGACAGATAGCAATTACAGAACAGATTGCCCCCATAGGAGAAACAAACTGTTGGACAGCTGCTTATATTGCATCTAAGCATGATCCTTCCATAATGCCCGACAGAAGTGATTATGACAAAGAAATCGGACTGGGATTTGCTTTTTCACGAACCAGTGAAGGCAATTACCTTATAGGAAGCACCAGAGAGAACGCAGGATTTGACAAAACCACAAATTTCAAGGCTATTGCAAGAATATTGGAACAAACCAGGCAGTATTTTCCAATAATGAGCCAGGTAAATATAATCCGCACCATTGCAGGTTTCAGACCCGGCACTAAGGATGGAAGCCCAATAATCGGCGGAATCGATGGATTTCCCGGCTTGTTTATAGCAGCAGGACATGAGGGCGATGGAATTGCCCTATCGCCGATTACCGGAAAACTAACGGCAGAAATGGTATGCGGCATTGAACACAAAAGATTAGAAGAGCTTAATTTAAGAAGGTTCAAGGCATAAAGGACAAGTAACAATAATAATATTTAAGAAGAGCGTTATCATCGCTCTTATCATAAAGGAAAGGAGTAGAAATATGAGTTCACAAGGAATTATTATTTGGATAGCAACTTTCGCGTTGTGTGCATTGTACTTTTTCATAGCTATTAAACAAAAAAAAGAAGCAGAGCTCAGTTTTTCAAATTATGCAATCGGTGGAGGGAAAATACCTTTTTTCCTGCTGTTCTTTACGCATTTTGCAAATATTATGGGTGTAGGAAATTTTATGGGTCATGCAGGAAGTGCATATATTAATGGATTGCCCTGGCTGGCCTTTATAGTAGGCGAACAGGGTTCAAAAATAATATTTGCAATATTCTTTGCAGGCTTGGCGGGAAGAATGACATACAATACCTTCCCTGAGATGATAGATGACCTTATCACCCGTGACAAGGTAACAAGGGCACTGGCAGGTGTATTGGCTTCATCAATTATGATTGCATGGGTAGGCGGTCAGGGAAAAGCATTCGGCCAGCTGTTTGCCACATTCACAGGTGTCAGCCCGGAACCCATTATTATAATATTTACGGTAATGTTTGTAGTTTATACGACTATGGGAGGAATGCTTTCGCTTATTTGGATGGACTTTATCCAGGGTCTCATCTGCGTTGTTTTCGGTGCAATATTCTATATTGTTGCATTCTCAAAAATCGATTTCAGCATGGCAGTATTAGGTCAGCAATTGGCAGCAGTTGGAAAGGCAGAATTATTTACTTTTGCAGGAACAAACACAATGAGTCTGCTGACAAAATTCGTTACAGGATGTATAGGTATTCTCGTTGCACAATTATATTGGCAGCCATGTTATGCTGCTAAGAACCCCTTGGTTGCAAGACGCTCCATGTTCTTCGGCGGTGGTGTAGCTATAGTATATACAATTTTAACAGCAATGGTGGGATTGATTATTCTCACATTAAATCAAGGCTTGGATGCAAACTCAGCGATGCCCTGGTTTATGCTCAATGAAGTTGCTCCAGTTGTTACTGTAATGATATTCATACTGGTGTTTGCAGCAGGCATGTCTTCAGCAGATTCAAATCTTAATGCGGCAGCCATACTTATTACCAATGACCTGGTAAGACCCTTCAGGAAAAAAGAAATGACTGATGCTGAATTGATTAAACTTACAAGAACATTAACAATTGTTATTGGTGCTGCAGCAGCTTTTGGAGGTATATATGCAAGTACCATAATGAGCTTGTTCTCCAAGGCATATTCTATGGCAGGTGCCGGCTTAGTACCATTGCTGGTTATAGGCCTCTTATGGAAAGAGAACAGCGCAGCAGAACATACCATGAGCAAGAAAAACAGCAGGATAACACCTTGGGGAGCACGTACAGGCATAGTAGCAGGGTCTGTACTTTCTCAACTGCCTGCCTTGGGGCCAAATGCCGTATTGATTGCCCTGACGGTTTCCGCAGTGTGTATTGTTGTAATATCGCTCTTAACTAAGAACGTAAAAAATGACCCCAGGTTTGTAAGTGAAGGAAATGTAAACCCATTAATTAAAGAATATTAATATATCTTTGTAAAATTTGGCAGATATTGTACATAATGAATTAATTAAAGTTATGTACAATATCTCTGATACTATAGAAATTGAGGTAACTATGTGTGACGAATTAATATGCCGCTGTGAGGAGGTTTCCCGAGAGGAAATAGAAAAAGCTATCGAAGAAGGTGCTGTAACAATAAATGAAGTAAAGCGCTTTACCAGAGCCGGCATGGGTTTATGTCAAGGGTGCACATGCAGGAGGCTTGTAGAGCGTATATTGTCTGAAAAAACTGGAGTTCCTCTAAGTGAAATACAACCGTCAACTTACCGTCAACCGGTACGTCCGGTACAGTCTGACTTGATACAGGAACATAATAACAATAAATCTGAAGGAGGATTTAATGAAGAATAATTGGGGAAGAATAATTACAGCCATGGTTACCCCCATGGATGCATATGGAAATATAAATTATGACAAGGCCTTGGAATTGGCAAAACTTTTAATAAAAGAAGGAAGTACGGCACTTGTTATAAACGGAACCACCGGAGAATCTCCCACAGTTACAACCGATGAAAAATTAAAGCTCCTGTCAACTATAAAAAGCGCTGTTGATGTACCTGTAATTGCAGGAGTCGGAACTAACTCCACTGCAGCTACAATTGAAAATGCAGCTGCAGCAGAGAAGACAGGAGTTGATGGACTCTTAGTTGTGGTACCTTACTATAACAAACCTAATCAAGAATCACTTTATGAGCATTTTGCTCAAGTGGCAAAAGCTATTAAGCTGCCCATAATGATGTACAATGTGCCGGGACGAACCGGTGTGAATATGACAGCCAAAACCTCCGTTGCTCTTTCTAAAATTCCTAATATATCTGCATTGAAGGAAGCATCGGGAGATTTGAACCAGCTGGCAACAGTAGTACGTGATGCTGAAGAAGATTTCTTGGTTTATACCGGAGAAGATGCTCAAATACTGCCCGTATTGGCTGTAGGAGGATACGGTGTTGTTTCTGTAACAGCACATATAGTATGCAAGGATATCAAGAAGATGATAGAAAGCTATTTGAGCGGCAATATAATAGAAGCAGCAAAAATCCACAGAAAACTCATCAAGATAACAGAAACAATGTTTATGACAGCAAATCCGATTCCTGTAAAAGCAGCACTAAATCTTCTCGGCATGGATGTAGGCATTACCCGTCTCCCATTATCCGCACCTTCACAAGAAGTAATTGCAGCACTCAAGGATTCCATGTCTGAGCTGGGGCTTCTCTAGGAGGCAGCAATGAATAGAATAATCAATCATCCGATTTTAGATGAAGAAAAACCTGCAAAGGAAGTACTAATATTTGTGGATGATAAGCCTATTGTTGCACGAGAAGGTGAAATGATTGCTGCTGCTTTAATTGCAAAGGGCATATATGTAAATCGATATACAATGCATAAGGGTAAACCAAGAGGGATATATTGTGCTATCGGCCGTTGTACAGACTGTATAATGACAGTGGATGGTGTACCAAATATACGTACTTGTGTAACTGAAGTCAAAGAGGGTATGAGAATTACCACCCAGAAGGGTGCAGGAGTATGGAAAGAGGAGGGTCGGCAATGATTCAAACAGAATTAGCTATAGTCGGTGCAGGACCTGCAGGGCTTTCCGCAGCCATAGAAGCGGGCAGAGCAGGAGCAGAAGTGCTCCTTATAGATGAAAATGCACGACCCGGCGGTCAGCTTTTTAAACAGATACACAAATTCTTCGGTTCTCGAGCTCATAAAGCAGGAACACGAGGTGTGAATATCGGTAGGTCGCTTTTAGAGGAATGTGATAAATTAGGTATACATACCTGTTTGAAGGGCGAAGTCTGCGGTATAGAGGAAGGGCAAAACCTTTGGGTTGTAATAGACAGAAAACGCAGCGAAATTGTAAAAGCAAGAAAAATAATACTTGCTACCGGAGCAACAGAGAATGCAACAGCCTTTCCCGGCTGGGACCTTCCCGGTGTAATGGGGGCAGGGGCTGCACAAACAATGATTAATGTTAATCGTGTTTTGCCCGGCAGAAAGGTTTTAATGCTGGGCTCAGGCAATGTAGGAGTAATAGTAGCTTATCAGCTTATGCAAGCCGGTGCGCAGGTTGTAGCTGTTTTGGAAGCAGCGCCAAGGCTTGGAGGCTATGGAGTCCATACTGCCAAGGTATCACGGGCAGGGGTTCCTTTCCATGTATCTCATACCATAAAACAAGCCTTTGGATACGACCACGTGGAAGCTGTTGAAATAGTGGAATTAGATAGTTCATTCAATCAAATCCCCGGAACAGAAAAGATTTTGGATGTTGATACAGTGTGCTTAGCAACCGGTTTGACACCTCTTACAGAGCTTGCATGGCTTGCAGGCTGTGAGTTTAAATTTATACCTGCTTTAGGCGGGCATCTGCCAATTCATGATGACAGGATGCATACAACCAGGGATAATATTTTTATTGCCGGTGATATATCCGGTATAGAAGAAGCCAGCACAGCTATGGAGGAAGGAAAGCTTGCAGGTATAAATGCAGCTTGTGAATTAGGTTATATCAGTGATGAAGAAGCAAAATTGCGTACCAAAGAAATATGGGACAGTCTTAATAGCTTAAGAAGCGGGTATTTCGGACTGAAACGACGGAATTCCAAGGATTTAATGTTGCAAACCGGAAAAGAGGTGGTTTAGTGGAGTATTCATTAAAAATTACCGGAGCTCCTTCCTTGGAAGAACTCCGCAGGTCTCCTGCATATCCTCCGGAAGACAGGATAAAAAAAGGACCTATAGCCATAATTGAGTGTATTGAAGAAATCCCCTGCAATCCTTGTGAAGTATCTTGTCCCAGCGGTGCAATAACGATAGGTGAATCGATAACAAATCTGCCTCGTATGGACTTCAAAAAATGTATTGCTTGCGGTATGTGCATACCAGCATGTCCCGGTTTAGCAATTTATATAAAGGATTACAATTACAGCGGCACAAAAGCACTTCTGTCTTTCCCCTATGAATATTATCCCCTGCCAAAAGTCAATGATATTGTTCAGGCAGTTGACAGACACGGACACAGTTTATGTACAGCAAAGGTTCTTAAGGTCCGTAATCCCAAATCAAACGATCACACAGCTGTCATTACCATTGAATACCCTAAGGAGTTTTTCGAAGAAGCTGTTAATATGAAGAGATTATAAGATGGCAAAGCTGTTTCAAAAGTAAAATAGCCTTAATCTTTTCTTGATTATCAAGGAATCTTTTGGGCATATTTTTTTTGGCATGAAAACTGTAGCTAGTAAAATCCACCTGATAATTTAGTGCTCCGTGCGTATTATGTACACATATGTATTAAATTTGTTGACATTAAATTCCTCTTGTGATATTGTTAGAAAGTTAGTATTATTCTGGAGGATGAAATGTTGAAGGTTGCAAAATTTGGGGGCACTTCATTAGCTGATGCCGCGCAGTTTAAAAAGGTGTACGAAATAGTCAAAAATAATAATGAAAGAAAATATGTGGTGGTTTCAGCACCAGGCAAAAGGTTTAAGGATGACAACAAGATTACGGATTTATTATATCTTGTCTATGCACATTTAAAATATTCAGTACCCTACGATCCGGTTTTAAAGATTATAGAAGAAAGGTTTAACCTTATCAAGAAAGAGCTGAATTTAAACACAGATTTAGACAGGGAGTTTAAAACTATTAGGCAAAGCCTGGACAGTAAATGTGATGAAGATTATGTCGTGAGCAGGGGAGAATATTTATGTGGATTGCTGATGGCCGATTACCTGGAATGTGACTTTGTTGATGCCAGGGATGTGATATTATTTAATTATGACGGTACAGTAAACCAGGAAAGAACCAGGGAAAAACTTACAGAAGCATTAAGTAAAAGCAACAAGGCGGTTATACCCGGCTTTTACGGCTCATACCCGGACGCTGCCATTAAGACATTTTCACGGGGAGGCTCAGATATTACTGGAGCAATTGTTTCAAGTATTATGGGGGCTGATATATATGAAAACTGGACTGACGTATCCGGATTTTTAATGGCTGACCCCCGTATAGTGAAAAACCCTAAGCAGATAAAGAAAATAACTTATGAGGAATTAAGGGAATTGTCATATATGGGAGCATCGGTTCTCCATGAAGAAGCTGTTTTTCCCGTGAGACAGGCAGGTATTCCCATCAATGTTAAAAATACAAATGATCCTGAAAATCCCGGAACTTTAATAATCAGGGATGATCAGGCAGGAGAAGATTATGCAAACGGTCATATAATTACGGGAATAGCCGGAAAAAAGGATTTTTCATTTTTCTATATTCACAAAGAGCACATGGCAAATGAGGTGGGTATAATAAAAAAAGCTCTGGAAGTATTTGAAGAGAGGGGAATTAGCATTGACCATATTCCCTCAGGCATCGACAGCTTCACAATCGTACTTCCTTCAGAATCCGTTGCAAGAATCAGCCATCAAATTGTGGAAGAATTAAAGGAAAAGTGCAAAACAGAAAATGTACAAGTTTATAAGAACATCAGTTTAATAACCACTGTTGGAATCAAAATGGCTTATAGGCCGGGGATTTCAGCAAGACTGTTTACTGCATTAGGAAACAAAAATATCAATATACGCATGATTAACCAGGGTTCAAGCGAAATAAACATAATTGTGGCAGTGGAAGATAAAGATTTTGAAGAAGCCATTCGTGCAATATATGATGCATTTGTAAAATAAATTTGGGGACACTTGTGTCCCCATACCATGTCTATCTATTTAATATATCCTCCAAGCATTGATTTTATGTCATTTACAGTTATGTATGCTTCAGGATTATGCTCCTTAATTAGTCTGACAGCTTCAGGGATTTTCCTTCTTTTAAGCTGAATGAATAAAAGATTTTTTACACTTTCATTCTTACCTTTTCCTTCAATTATTGTAACCCCAAATCCCTGATCTCTTAAAGTATCAGCAAGAATTTCTCCGTCCTTCTGACCAACCACAGCCTGAATTGAAGCTAAGCCTACAGCAATCTTTGATTCTATTGTAACACCGAAATAGTTACCCAGAGCAAAAGCTGCAGCGTATATAAATACCTTTATGGGATCTTCGGTAATATTATTTAAAACTGAGCTTACAACTACAAGCCAAATCATTATTTCTACAAAACCCAATATTGCACCTTTAGCTCTTTCACCTTTATTAACAAAAACTATTCTGATTGTTGAAATGGAAACTTCTATAATTTTTGCGAAAAAAATTGTAAAGTACAGTATTGGTCCTTGCAAATTCATTAAAAAATCCATATGTCACCTCTTTATTTTGATATACTCATTCTACTAATATTATGTTTAATTTGCAATAGACTCAATTAATTTATTTTAAACAGCTATTTTTTTCTAACGACAATTTTCAATAATAACGGCTTACATAATTAAGATTATGTAAATACATTTTTTACTTTTATAGTTAATCTGCCATAACCTCAACATGTTTATTTCAGTAAATATATTCTTCTTTAACGCAAATTTCAACATACCAGCTTACATAATTAAAATTATGTAAATATACTGTTATTTTTCTATTAAACAATGTATAATAAAATTTACCTAAAAGCAAAGGAAGAAAATAATGAGATTAAGATATGTTCCGGGTCAGTACCAATATTTGAAAACATGCAAAAAAGCAATCACAGAACCGGAAAAAACAGGATATAAATTAAATAAGGCATTTGATAACAAAAATCCCATATATATAGAACTAGGCTGCGGCAAGGGAAAGTTCCTGAGAGAAAATGCTCTTAATAATCCTAATATCAACTATTTTGGATTTGAGAACAATGTTAAAGTTGCCTACAGATGTGCAAAAGCAGCCTTTGAAAATGACCCTCCAAATTACTACATTGTTTATTCAAACGGAGACATGTTAAAAGAAATATTTGAAGCAGGTTCAATTGACAGAATTTATCTTAACTTTTCCGACCCATGGCCTAAACCCTCTCACTGCAAAAGACGGCTGACACATAAGAACTTCCTTGATATATACAGGATTGTTCTTTCCGAGGACGGTGAAATTCACATGAAAACAGACAATGACGAATTATTTGAATACTCCATCCGGCAGCTGAAAACAGACAAGTGGGAATTCATAGCGGTTACAAGGGATTTACACAAGAGCATTTACAAGGATGACAATATTATGACCGAGTACGAAGAGCGATTTGTAAATGAAGGCAAAAGGATAAATAAATTGATAGTGAGAAAGAAAAATGGTTAACATAAAATATATTATGTTCTACTTATTAATAATAAATTTAATTTCTTTTGCTTTATTCTATATAGATAAGAACAGGGCACGAAGAGATAAATGGAGAATCAAAGAAAGCACCCTTCATATAACGGGCTTCATGGGAGGTGCAATCGGAAGCATTGCAGCAATGATACTTTTTCATCACAAAACTAAAAAGCCCAAATTTATAATAATTACAATTATTGCACTTCTTACTAACATATTGGCTCTATATTTTATTTATAAATCAACGCTATGAACATTGTGCAGAGATCAGGAGTTTATTTGGATTAATATTATAACTAATAATAAATGGGGAAAAATTATTGGAAAACAAAAATGACTAAAAATCTTAGTCATTTTCTTCGTATTATCTTATTTAAATTTCAAAGCCGCCGTCAACTTTAATAATCTGGCCGTCAATAAATGATGAATCGTCAG
>JAGOIH010000052.1 GCA_017995755.1 Sedimentibacter sp.
TAACAGCAGCCAATCAAACCAGTATCGTAGGTACGATTGCGGCTGCATTTATGTTCTTAATACAAATCGTAGCTTTACCTATCTATATAAAGATTATTGAAAAAAAGAGTAAGGCTTATGCTTATCGAGTTGGAAGCTTCATTTGGATTATTTGTGGTATAGCATTATTCTTTATTCCTGCTGACTCCAATCCAATTTATATCTATATTTTAGCGATTATGATGGGCTTAGGTATTAGTGGTCCAGGTTTGGTTCCCCATACTATGTATGGAGATGTCGTAGATGTTGGGGAAGTAAAATTTAAAAATCGATTAGATGGACAAATGAGTGGATTCACAAATTTCATTAGTAAAGTTGCTCAGGCAATTGGATTATCTTTTGTTATGTTCATTCTTGGTCTAGCTGGATTTACAGAACAAGAGCCAGGAGCTCCTAAAATTCTTGCTCAACCGGATAGTGCAACTCTTGCTATTCGCTTGATTATGATGCTAGCTCCTTTAATCTTTATGGGAATAGGAATCTATATTTCCTATAAATATAAAATTGATTATAAAAAGCAACAAGAAATTCGAGCGTTTTTAGATGAAAAACAAACGAACGAAAAAGAATTAATGGAATCATTATAATCATGAAACGGCCGAATCTATTTCTATATATTTTCCTTGGAGCATTGTTGAAAGTATTTGCTTGTTTGAAAGGACAACGAATTAAGTGCTTTGATAAAATCAGTAAACCGGCATTTGTATTATCAAATCATACTTCTTTTTATGATTTCCTATATACGACAACGGCAATTTATCCTCATCGTATTAATTATCTAGCTGCTGATAAAATGTTTTATGACCCTGTTTTGGGTAAAGTATTGCGATTAGCACGTGCGATTCCAAAGTGTCTGTTCCAACAAGATTTACTTGCGGTTCGATCAACAAAACAAATTATAGAACAAAAGGGAATTGTTGGTATTTTTCCTGAAGGTCAAATCTCTGCCATAGGAAAAACGAATTTACCCCCCTTTGTTATTTCGAAATTAATAAAAAAACAAGCAATTGATGTCTTTATTGTAAAACATCATAATGCGTATTTTGTAAATCCTCCATGGTCAAAGCGAAGTTTCCGTGGAAGAATTGATACCACCGTTGAGAAAATTCTCACCAAAGAAATGATTATGACAATGAACGAGAGTCAAATTTTTGATATGATAAAAGAAAAATTAGATTATCATGCGGATTCTTATAATGATGTTCATCGCTATCGTTATCATGTGAAGCCTATTGATAATCTAGAAAACCTTGTTTATCATTGCCCAAAATGTGGGACGGATGGATTGGTTTCTAATAAAAACACATTGTGTTGTCTAAAATGTGGCCTAATTTTAAAATATAATTCCTTTGGACGATTTGATGATTATACGATTAGTGAATTGTATTTCAAACAACAATCCGTGATTGAGAAACAAATAGAAGAAGATCCAAACTTTACTCTATCAGGAAAAGTTGTGTTAGAGAGTTATCGAAACAATCGTGTGGAAAGAGTGGGGAAAGGGTTCTTAACGATCACAAAAGATGCCTATACTTACTCAGGAACGATTGATAATCTTGAAACAACAAAAACATTTCTTACCACTCACGTTCCCTATTTGCCTTCTGATATTGGTATTAATATCCAAATCTATCAGGATTATCAACTATACCAATTTGTATTTGAAGATAAGCACCTAGCAACAAAGTTTGTAATTGCTGGAGAATATTGTTATAAATTGCATCATAAATGATATGAAAAGATATCTTAACTTATTTATCGTTAAAAATGAGGTTTAATTCAATAGAAGTATTGATTAAACCTTTTCTTTTTTGAAAAGTATTGTATAATTTTATTGGGTATTTACTTTTTAATAGGAGGTAGATGATGGGATTAAAAGAGAAATTCTATAACGTTTTTCGTGATCAAATTGTAGGTGGAAGTGTAGTTTTAATAAAAGAAGGAAAAGAGTTTCAATATCAATATGGTTATTGTTCACTTGTTGATAAGAAACTAGTAGATCAAGAAACAATTTTTAGGATTGCTTCTATTTCCAAAGCTATCATTGGAATAGCAGCCATGAAATTAGTTGAAAATGGACAATTAGATCTTGATGAAGATATTGGTAATTACTTGGGATATCAGATTAGAAATCCTAACTATCCCAATGTACCAATTACAACGCGAATGTTAATGCTTCATACTTCCAGTATAACAGACGGTAAGGCTGAGGATGGTAGGGGATATAACGGCGTTAATGGTTATCACTATTTTGTGAGTTTAGAAGATTTACTAGCCAATCAAAATAGTAAAGTTTACTCAAAATATACCTATTCCACCGATTTACCAGGTGAAAAATATAATTATTCAAATTTTGGTGCAGGAATTATTGCTTGTATTATAGAAAAATGTAGTAATCAATTATTTACTGAGTTTGTTGAACAACAAATCTTTAAACCATTGCAGATGGATGCAAGTTATAAAGCCAATAAGATTATAAAAAAAGATAAAATATCTGATGCTTTTATTGAATTTACCACAAATAAAACAGCAAAAGAATTTATTGATGGCACCTATCCTGATTTTCCACTCGGTAATAATTTTAGAGGTCCTGCAGGAGGATTATTTGTCAGTATGGCAGACTTAAGTAAAGTTATGATTGCTTTAATGAATGATGGTAAATATAAAAATGTTCAAATATTTAATAAAGAAACCGTGGATACTTTGCTCAATATGAATTTCTTTGCAAGTCGTTATAATAAAGAAAAACAAGTTGATTTAAAAGGGTATAGTGGGGGAGCATATGGAATATGTTCAGTCATGTATTTTTGTAAAAGGAAAAAAACGGGAGTATGCTTTATCGCAAACGGAGGTTATTATCAGTCAACTCCAACGGGACTTAATCATATTCAAGAAGGAGTCATTAGTTTATTTGTTGGAGAATTATAAAATAAGAAAACTCATCAAAAATTTAGCAAATTTAATTAAAATATTGTATAATATAGTTGGGAATAGTTTTAGTGAAGGAGGTAATTATGAAGTCGCTAAGAGAACTACTTAGTAGCAAAAGAAGGCTCTTGCATGCAAGAGTTGCAGTTGCTTGTCCTGAAGATGAAGAAGTACTGAGCGCTATTTTTGAAGCGTATGAACTTGGATTTTGTACTTTTCATTTGTTTGGTGATATTGCTAGAATAAAGCAATTAATGAAAGAAATGAATAAAGAAATCCCAGCAAAGTTTGTCATGGTTGAAGCTAAGGAACCAGTATTGGCGTGTCAATTGGCAGTGAAAGCCATTAGTGAAGGTCATGCAGATATTCTAATGAAGGGACTAGTTGATACTGGAGTAATCATGAAAGAAGTTTTAAATAAGGAATATGGCATCAGAACAGACCAAATCATTAGTCATGTTATGATTTGTGAACTTCCCCGTTTAAACCGCTTAATCTTATTAAGTGACGCAGCTATGATTATTGATCCAACGATCCCACAGATGAAAGCAATTACTATGAATGCAGTCTCACTAGCAAAAAAAATTGGGATTATTCATCCTAAAGTAGCGGTTATTAGTGCCATAGAAAAAGTAAATGAGAAAATGCCATCAACACTGAAGGCAAAAGCACTTCAAGAAATGTGGGAAATGGGTGAAATATCAGACTGTGAATTATATGGGCCACTTGCTATTGATGGTGCTTTAAGTGTAGAAGCAGCGAAAACAAAAAATATTAATAGTCCTGTAGCAGGAAATGCTGATATTTTAATTGTCCCTTATATTGAAGTAGGGAATGCCCTATACAAAGGATGGATGTTTGGATGTGAAGGGATCAAAAGTGCTGGTATTGTCATGGGTGCAAAAGCCCCAATTGTTTTAACATCGAGAGCGGATTCTCATGAATCTAAACTATATTCTATTGCTCTTGCAGTAACATGCTTAAACAATAATTAGTAGTAGGAGATTAACGATGAACTATAGAATTTTAGTAATTAACCTTGGATCAACATCAACAAAAGTTGCTGTTTTTGAAAACGAACAATTAATATGGGAAAGTAAAATCGGTCATAGCCTAGACGAACTAGCATCATTTCCTTCAATTGTTAGTCAAAAGGAATATCGACAGGAATTAATTCTTTCCGCGTTAAAAAATGCAAACATTACATTATCATCACTTTCAGCGATTGCTGCTCGTGGAGGATTGTTGAAACCACTCATCAGTGGCACATATAGGATTAATCAAAGTATGGTTGATGCTTTAATCAATACAAAACGTGGAGAACATGCATCCAATCTTTGTGCCGTTATAGCCTTTGATTTAGGAGAACAACAAAAAATTCCATCATATATTGTCGATCCTGTTTCTGTTGATGAATTAGAAGACATTGCTCGAATATCAGGAATGGCAGAAATAGAACGAACTTCAATTTTTCACGCTTTGAATCATAAAGCAATCGGAAGAAGAGTGGCTCTTGACCATCAAACCAAGTACGAACAAGTAAATCTAATCATTGCTCATTTGGGCAGTGGAATTAGTGTTGCATGCCATAAAAAAGGGCGAGTTATCGATGTTAATAATGGCCTTGATGGAGATGGACCAATGTCAATTGAAAGAAGCGGAACTGTACCTATGGGACCTCTATATCAAATGTGCTTTTCTGGTAAATATACATTAGAAGAAATCAAACAAAAAAATTATGGAAAAGGGGGAATTGTTTCCTATCTTCATACCAATGATGCTAGAGAAATTTTAAAACGCATTGAACAAAAAGATACCTATGCTAAATTAATATTCGATGCGATGATATACCAATTAGCAAAAGAAATCGGAGCCTGTGCAACAGTCTTGAAAGGAGATGTTGATTACATTGTTTTAACGGGTGGCTTAGCAAATAGTGAATATTTGGTTCAAGAAGTAAAAGAAAGAGTTGCCTTTATTGCACCACTTCTTGTTTATCCAGGTGAAAACGAAATGCTTTCTCTTGCTCAAGGAGTATTACGAGTGCTAAAAAAAGAGGAAGAAGTAAAAGAATTTATTGCTGACTAGTTATATGATCAGTTTTTTTAAAGAAACATTATGAAAGCGTTTACTAAGATTTCAAAATATGCTATAATAAGAATGAAAATGGAGGAGGAATATTTTGAATAAGTTTGACTATATGGCTAAATATGGCTATGAACAATTGATCTATTTTTATGACAAGGAAACAGGGTTAAAGGGTATTACTTGTATTCATGATACGACGCTTGGCCCAGCTCTTGGTGGGACGAGACTGTGGAATTATGCTTCTGAAGAAGAGGCAGTAGAGGATGCTTTAAGGCTTGCTAGAGGAATGACATATAAGAATGCCGTTGCTGGTCTTAATCTTGGTGGAGGTAAAACTGTTCTAATCGGTGATCCAGAAAAGGTTAAATCTGAAGCTTATTGGCGTGCATTTGGTCGTTATGTTCAATCATTAAATGGTCGATATATTACAGCAGAAGATGTTAATACCAATACAGAGGATATGGATTATATTGCGATGGAAACAAGTAATATTACTGGTTTAAAGAAAACTTCTGGTGACCCATCCCCATTTACTGCATCAGGTGTCTACTGGGGAATGAGAGCTTCTTGCTTAGAAATGTATGGTTCAGACGAATTAAAAGGCAAAAAAGTTCTTGTTCAGGGAGTTGGTCAAGTGGGTTACAATCTTGTGAAGTTTCTAGTGAATGATGGTGCCAAGGTATTTGTTACCGATATCAAGAAAGCAAAACTTGATCGTGTTGCTAGTGATTTCCCTGTTACAATTATTTCTCCAGAAGATATTTTTAAAGATACCTATGATATTTTTGCTCCATGTGCATTAGGAGCCATCATTAATGATGAAACAATTCCTCAATTTAAGTTTAAGATTATCTGTGGAGCAGCGAATAATGTTCTAAAAGAAGAACGCCATGGTGTTGTATTACAAAATCTAGGAATTTTGTATGCACCAGATTATGTTGTGAATGCTGGTGGAGTCATCAATGTTTATCAAGAAATTTTAGGATATGATCCTGAAGAAGCAAAAAGAAAAGTAAAAAGAATCTATAATAAAGTATTAGAGATATTTAAAATAGCAAAAGAAAAAGAAATTACGCCTGCTCAAGCAGCCAATCATCTTGCAGAAGAACGAATTCGAGTAATTCGTAACATTCGAAGCAATTATATAGTACGCAAATGAAAGACCCTTTAATTATTGTCGTTGGTCATTTTGGTAGTGGAAAATCAGAATTTGCTGTCAACCTTGCACTAAAACTAGCCAAAGAACAATCAGTTTGTTTAGCAGATTTAGATATTATAAACACCTATTTTCGTTCGCGAGAAATAAGAGAAATTTTAATACAAGAGCAGATTGAAGTGCTTTCCGATACTTTTAATTCTATCAAAGGATTAGATATGCCCTATCTATCCCCAGCGATTAAAGGCAGAATAGTGAAACGAGATAAATTAGTAATCCTAGATTGTGGCGGTGATACTAATGGAATTAAAGTATTAAAGCAATATTATGATGATATTGTTGATCAACCATATGAAATGTGGATGGTCATTAATGTCTTTCGTCCAGAAACAAGCAATGCAAAGCAAATATTTAAAATGATGCAAGCATTGAAAAGCGAATCAGGATTAGAGGTTACTGGGTTTATTAATAATAGTAATTATCTTAAAAGCACTACAATCGAAGATATGAAAGCTTCGAATCTAATCATGAAAGAAGTAGTTGCATTAACCAATATTAAAGTAGTTTATACTTCAGGAGTGGAATCATTGATGCAACAATTACCAATTGATATCCTAGGTGAAAAGTTTCCCCTAAAGATATTATTACGAGAAAAATGGCTTTAAGGAGATTGATATGGCAAAGGGTAAAATCGAAGTAGCAATAGAACGCTGCAAAGGCTGTGGCTTATGTGTAGCTGCATGTCCGCTTAATTTGTTAGAATTAGATACCAAAACATTAAATTCGAAGGGATATCAACCGATGCGCATCCATACACCAGAAAAATGTATTGGTTGTGCGAATTGTGCAATGATGTGTCCTGATGTTGTTATTACTGTTTATCGATTGGATTAAAAATATCTTTTAAATAATGTAATTGATATAATAAAAAATATTTTTATTGGGGGAATATACAAATGGCAAAATTAATGATGAAAGGGAATGAAGCTATGGCTTTGGCTGCATTAAAAGGTGGCTGCAAAGCGTTTTTTGGCTATCCGATTACACCGCAAAGCGAGCTTCCAGAATATTTGTCTCGGTATATGAGAGACTATGGTGGAGTATTCTTACAAGCAGAATCAGAAATTGCAGCAATTAATATGGTTTATGGTGCTAGTGCAGCAGGTGTTAGAGTGATGACATCCTCATCTTCACCAGGAATTGCTTTAAAACAAGAAGGAATTAGCTATATGGCTGGTTCAGAATTACCAGGAGTGATTATCAATGTTATGCGAGGTGGCCCTGGCTTAGGAGGAATCCAACCTTCCCAAGCGGATTATAAACAGGTTACTCGTGGGGGCGGTAATGGGGATTATTATTGTTTAGCTTTTGCTCCTGAATCACTTCAAGAAACAGTAGATATTATTAAAGAATCATTTGATTTATCGGATATTTATCGTAACCCTGTTATGATTGCTGTTGATGGTTTGATTGGTCAAATGATGGAACCCGTAGATGTTGATAAAGAAATAAAGAAGCGTTGGATTCCAGAAAATAATTGGGCAACGAATGCCACAATGGGACAGAGACAACGCCGAATTGTCAATTCATTATATTTAAATACTCCTGAATTAGAAGCACATTGTATTCATTTACATCATAAATATCAAAAAATGAAAGAAAATGAACAACGCTATGAAATCGTTCATGGGGAAGATGCAGAAATAATAATAGTCGCATATGGAACAATGGCACGTATTTGTCGTAGTGCCATTGAGGAACTCCGTGAACAAGGAATTAAGGTTGGATTACTTCGACCAATTTCCATTTGGCCATATCCCGAAAAAGCATTTGACAATTTATCTTCAACAGTAAAAGGGTTATTGGTATGCGAATTATCGATGGGACAAATGCTTGATGATGTTAAGATTGCCAATAAAGGGCGCTTGCCAATTTCGTTCTTTGGACGAAGTGGAGGTATGATTCCCGAAACAGAAGAAATTATGAATGCAGTTATCAAAATGCGGGAGGGGTTAGTCAATGAGTAAAGTAATCTTTCAAAGGACGAAAGCCTTAACTGACAATGAATTTTCATATTGTGCAGGTTGCACTCATGGAATTATTCATCGACTTGTAGCAGAGGTATTAGAAGAACTAAACTTAACAGATAAAGCAATCGGAATATCTCCAGTAGGCTGTGCCGTAACCAATTACAATAACTTCAATTGTGATATGGTTCAAGCTGCACATGGTCGTGGTCCCGCAGTTGCTACGGGGTTAAAACGAGTTTTACCAGATCGCATTGTCTTTACTTACCAAGGAGATGGCGATTTAGCATCAATCGGAACCGCAGAAATAGTACATGCAGCCCATCGGGGAGAAAAAATAACGGTTATATTTGTTAATAATGCAATCTATGGTATGACTGGAGGACAAATGGCTCCAACTACATTAATTGGACAAAAAACGTCAACATCACCATTTGGACGCACGAAAGAGCAATCTGGTTTACCAATTAGAATATCTGAATTGTTAGCAACCATCCCTGGAGCAGCGTATATTGAGAGAGTATCTGTTCATAATCCTGCCCATGTTAGGCGAGCAAAACAAGCAGTAAAACGAGCTTTTCAAACACAAATAGATCAAAAAGGATTTTCTTTGATTGAATTTATCTCTACTTGTCCTGTTAATTGGGGAATGACACCAAGTCAAGCACTAAAATGGGCAGAGGAGAATATGATACCCTATTATCCACTAGGAGTGTTTAGGGATGATACCAAGGAGGAAGGACAATGATTTCTGAAAAAATTATATGTGCTGGCTTTGGCGGTCAAGGAGTTATGTTAATAGGTCAATTATTAGCATATGCAGCGAATGAGAGGGGATTTAATACCTTATGGTACCCATCCTATGGACCAGAAACAAGGGGAGGCACTGCCAACTGTTCGGTTACTATTTCTGAAGTACCTGTGAATTCTCCCGTGATTTCAAAAGCGGATACGGTAATTGTTATGAACAAACCATCCTTGGAAAAGTTTGAAGACAAAGTAAAGCCACTGGGTAAATTATTAGTAAACTCATCGCTAATAGATCAAAAAAGTGTGAGAACAGATATTGAAGTATTTTATATACCAGTGAATGAAATAGCAGGTAAACTGGGTAATTTTAAGGTAGCAAACATGGTGATGCTAGGAGCATATCTTGCAAAAACACTACTATTTGATGATCAATTGATTATCAAATTATTGGAAAAACTATTTGGAGAAAAGAAAGCTCATTTAATTAGCCTTAATCAAGAAGCAATCACCGCTGGTAGAGAGTATTACAATCAAAACTACAAATAAGGCGTAAAGAGAAAAACAATAAGAGTTACGATAGTGACTCTTTTCTTTTATTAGGATAAAAAAGGATATATGGTTGACTGAGAACCGATAAAATGGTAAAATTTTAACAAGGATGTAAAAGAATCGCTTTATATTCAAGGAAAGGAACCAATATGAATTTCTTAAAGAAAAACTTAAAATCATTTTTGTTTTTATTATCTTTTGTTGCCACAGTTTTTATTTCAATGGCAATTGCAAATGGAATCCAAAAAGATTTCGGAAACATTGCTGTGACCATGGGAACATTTGAAACAACCTATCAAACCATAGATGGGGAAGAAAAGACTGGAGAAATCTCTTATAAGTTGTATACTCCAAAAACAGCAACATCAACAAATAAAGCAAGCGCTGTGTTATTATTACATGGATATCAAAATGACCACGAAACATCAGCTGCTTATGCATTAGAACTAGCAAGAAGAGGAATTGTTGTTATGGCTATTGATGAATTTGGTCATGGAGCAACTACCATTAGTTTAATTAATCGTGGCTATGTGAATCACAAGGTTACTGTTAACTTTGGAACAGATTCTGAAGAAAATGGTACGTTTGTTGAAATAGGTGGACCAGAAAGATATAAAATAATGATGAACTTTTCTAACATGAAGTTCTTCCTTGATAAATATTCGAAGGATGAAGAAGGAAATCAAATTTTAGATTCCTCTATGGGAGGAATTGCTGCTTATGCATATTTATCTGAATTATCCTATGTTGATAATAGCAAGATGGCAGTCTCGGGTCACTCGATGGGTACTTGGGCTTCTTGGAGTGTAAGTGCTGGTTTTTCTGGGACTGATATTGAACCCAAAGCAACCATTCTTCAAGCTGGAGAATTATTCACGAAAGATGCTTATGATAATGCTAATATTCATTTTAATAATGTTTTACTTTTAACGGCAAAATGGGATGAATTTAATATGTTCCGTGATTATAGCAAACAAACTGTGAATGATTCCATCATTCAAAATGAAATAACTAGTGAATTCTTGGGTGTAACTCAAGGAAACGGGGAATGGAATACTACCTATGGAGATTTTAGTGATGGAACAGCTCGTCGTAGGGAACTGGTAATGACGAATCACCGTCTATTAACTCATAATAAAAAAGCCATTGCAACAACAATTGATTGGCTTGATCAAACCATTGGAACAAACACGACATTAGAAAATTCTAATCAAGTATTTTTGGTAAAAGAATGTTTGATATTAGTTGCAACATTAGCAGCACTTGCTAGTATGTTGGCATTATTCACCATTTTGATTAAAATACCATTTTTTAGTTCAATTGCTCATCCAGAAATTATTTCTGAAAGAGCAAAAAATGTCAAGGTAGGATGGAAATGGTGGAAAGGTGCTATCATTACTATATTAATTGCAGGACTATCTTATCCTTTTATGACACAACTTGGACATGGCTTATTACCACTACCTGAAACAACAGTCTATCGAATGACAATCGGAAATGGCTTCTTATCATGGTATTTATTTTTAATTATTGTTATGCTACTAACAACGATTCTTCCATGGAGAAAAGCAAAAAGATTAAATATACCAAAGGATTATTGTGATTTAGGGTTATCCACTTTAGAAAATAAAGATCATTTTGATTGGATATTACTTGGGAAAAGTACTATCGTGGTTTTATGTATGGTTGCTTTCATGTATATTCAATGTATTATTTGTGAGAAAGCATTTATGCTAGACTTTAGATTTATTTGGCCATTCTTCAAAGGGTTTAGTCTAGAAAGATTCTTCCAATTCTTAGCATACTTACCGATTTTTATTGTATTCTTTATTTTAAATAATTCAAAAATATTTGCTCAAATGAGAAATAGTGGAGCAAACAAACCAGGATTTAAAGGCTTCTTATCTTGTTGGTGGCGTAATGCATTACTGATGGTAGGAGGAATCCTAATCTTAATCCTAATTGAATATATTCCATTCTTTATCGGTGCTGGTCCAGGGGCTGACCTTTTATTCAGTTCAACATTTGGAGGACCATTTATGTCGCTTATGATTGTCTTTGTTCCTCAAGTACTTGTATTTAGCGTAATTTGCACATATACCTATCGAAAAACAGGCAGTGTCTATGTAGGTGCGATGACCGTTGCTACCTTGGCG
>JAGOIH010000053.1 GCA_017995755.1 Sedimentibacter sp.
TGGCTGCAGAGCAGAAGGCAAGAACAACCTACGAACATTTAATTAACTCCACCAAGGATAGGGGAGTAATAGAGACACTGAGCTTCTTAAGGGAGAGGGAAGTGGTTCACTTCCAGAGGTTCGGTGAGACTCTGAGGCTGGTGCAGGAGCACATGGATCATATTAAGCATAAGAGGTAGTTGAAGGAGGGCGGCAGCCCTCTTTTTTTATAGTAAAGGGAATTTAATAGTACACCTAATGTGTTAGGAGGTAAAAGAAGTGTTGACTAAATGAATATAGCAAAACCCTCATTGAAATCTTGTAATAACAGGAATAAAATACAGCATGCAGGTAATATTATAATATAGGAATGTACATACTGTACATTATGTACGTTCTATGTTATAATGGGAGGCAAAGGAGGATGAAGAAGTTGGAAGCGATAAACGCAACAGATGTAAGGAAGGACTGGGGAAGATTTATTGATTCCGTTGTCAGAAACAAACCGAAATTTATAAAGCGTTCAAGAGATTATATATTTGCTGCAAGCACCGATATGCTGAATGAAATGCTGAAGGAATACACATTTACAGCCACTATATATGAAGAAGAGAACGGAACTGTAACGGCAGAACTTGATGAAATAGATATAGCAGCAAACGGCAGTACAAAAGAAGAAGCATTGGGCATCCTGGCTTCAAACTTACAGGAATATGCTGAAGAATACTATAATGAATTTGAATACTGGTACTCAGCCCCCAACAGAAAAGCCCATCTGCCCTATGTCCTTAAAGTACTCCTACAGGATGAAACAGAAGATATTTTGAGTATGATAAAATGCCAAACTGGAAAGAGCTGAAAGTACAAAGGTATCAATGGGATCGGGAGAGATAGAGAAAAATCTTTTTAGGATAATACTTAAGAAGCAGTTGGGGGTAACAAAAGAATATTTCAATAGCAAGCTCTGATATTGGAGATGGCAAATAAGAAAATGCTTGTGATTACCAATAATTAAAAGTATTCCGGAAATGTATTATATTCGGAATACTTTTCTGTTTTATTTTGACGCTTTTAGGAGGAAATTGCAGGAAAATATAGAAATATGCAACTATATATTACTTGATTCTTATAAATGCGTATATAGATATCTAACCTGTATTTGATTTATGCCGTCTGCAACAAATAGTGTCTGTTTTTGAGTCATGATTTCACACCTATGCATTACTGGTGAAGCGGGGATAAAGAAAATGAGTCTTGGAATGCGGAAGTTATGTGGCATCTCTTAGATAGTGTAGAAACTGATACTCATTAAACAGTATGGAGGTTACCTATGGATAGTTTAAGTAAAGTTCTTGAGCTAATAAAGTTGCCGATAATATACATATCAGCTTTCCTACTTTCAAGCAGTTGTTTCATTTTTATGCCAGATTCAATATTAATTAATTTAGGGGTTATTGATATCCGAAACAAATATAGGAGCTATATAGGAATTATTTTTATTTTATCATTGAGTATAATTCTAGTTAATATTATTGCTTACTTTTTAAAAGTACTGAGAAGAAAATATATAGATTATATTTGGCGAAGAGCCGCAATTAAAACTCTACGAAATTTAAATAATGCAGAAAAAGCGATATTATTAAATATGATGATAAGCGGTACGTACTCAAAGCCTATAGATATTACTAGTGGTTGTCACAATAGGCTAGAGCATTATATAATCATATACCGGGCATCGAATTTGAGTACAATTGGTACACTTTTTACATTTAATATGCAACCTTGGGTAGTTGATTATATTAGGAAGAATGAAAAAATATTGGCATAGTGACAAATATTTGCTTTAGATATAGAGCATACTTTTTCAAAGTCAAGACGTCACATAATAATACAATTACGCTGCGGCACGGCTGGGAAGAGCAAAGAGCATGTGTGCATTGGGTTGTCGGACGCATTTGCTTTAGAGTGGAAGAAGGGCAACCATACCACTTCACTGGGAGGGTCGCTCCGCAAAGGTGATAAGCTCTGTAGGTACGATTCATTAGTGCCGTGAATGCGAGACTGTTATAAAAAATTAAATTGGAGGATTTTCTATGGTCGAAAAAGACTATGCTGAAATAATAGCATACATAATCGAGGAGTTAAGAGAAATTGAGGCTTTTAATGTTGTGCATCAGATTGAAGAGCTAGAATCAGTGAGGATTATTGAAGATAAAAAGCCAAAGAAAAACAGAAAAATAGAAAAAGACAATTTTGATAATGCTTATAAGCATATAGAATTAAGTGGTTTTGACGATTATGATTCAGATGAAGCTTCATATAGAGCTATTAATGCCCCTAAGCAGATTAAATATAATGATATTAGTAATTCAATATCGCGTCAAATGACATATGAGGAAATGTACAAAGCATCTATCGAAATATTAATGAATTACTTAGTAACTACACCTATAATGGTTGATAAAATAAAAAAACTGCTTGAAAGAGATTCGGCTTCAGTAATATGGTTGAATGAAGGAGATAACCGAATTGATAAAGAAGTAAGAAAAGGGAGTTTAAGCTCTATTGATATTCTTAATGATGAAGAGAAGAAAAAAGTTAGTGATATTATCAATAAGCTCAAATCTTTATGAGGGGGATTAGAATGGCAACTCTAAATGAAGTAAAAAGAGAAATTGCATCTTTATTAAGTATACCTAATATATGGACAAGCCTGCGCCTTAACTCAAATACAATAGAAAGAGCATATGAAGCATATATTCTAGGATTATGTAAGAAGGCTGTTATTGAAGCTGGTGGTTCGGCTGTCCTTAGAGGAATATTGAGCGGAAATGATCCTGATCCGGTCATATTTAGAGGTTCACCAGGTGATATGTCCAGTATTAGCCAGAACTTTTGTTATGTATACTGTGAACTTAATGGAAAAGAATTCGAAATTCATCTTGATGTTCAGTATGAAGGTAGTTCAGGTGCATCTCATGAAATTGATGTTTCTATTTATAATTATAATAATGCTGAAGCAGTTAGGAATTCAAGAAGGCTACCAAAAACTAATGGGTTAATAATGATTTTTGAATGTAAGTTTTATACATTATCAATTCCTAGTACTGGATTAGCTAGAGGCTTTGCTGGCCTAGTAAAAGATTGTTCTTCAAATAGGTTAAATGCATTTGTCTCAAACAATGCTTCATTAAATTTAAAGAAGTACTTCTCAAATAAAAGCAATTTAGAGCCTTTTGTTGATCTAGACCCTGCTAATAAAGCATCAGAAGATAGATTTATAAGAACGGTTGAACAAGCTTTAAGGAAGTGGGCAATTTAATTTCATCTAACAATGTTTTCACACTTCGGGTATGCTCATGAGTCGTGTCTACCACATCGTCTCAACGAGGGCAAGGGCCGCTAAAGAGAAGGGCTCCGATGGTCTGGTTCGTCGGAATCGTGAAAACGAGATGTTATACGAAACCAGGTACAAAGTCCGCGAGTCGATGCACAGATTTATAAGTAAGTGTTTGAAAGTTGTACAAGCTCAACATATTTCAAATTAATTGGAGGTTATTATGAAGTACAATGAAAAAGTATTCAGTTGGTTATACCCTGTTCTGGATGACTTTGTGTATCATTACATTTCATATAAAGAATTACATGCAGTTTTTGAAAAGTTACCTGGGAGTAAGGAATTCTGGGTGTGTTCGTGTGATGCACATATTAAAATAGCAGCAGCATCTTGGTGTATGGTATTTGGCTCAGAAGCATCTAATCAAACACATTGGAAGAAGCTTTTTGATATAAATAATAAAGGTTCAATAATAGAGTTCCGCAACTATATACTAAATCAATTGAATTTGAATGCCGAGCAGTGGACTAATTATTGGAATGAGATGGTAGGTTTCCGGAATCAGTTCGTTGTACACAGAGAATTGGAATTTAATAAGCCTGTGCCATACTTTGATCTTGCATACAAAGTAGCCATTTTGTTTGATTTATGGATCAGAGAAAAAATCAAGCCGGATTTCTTAGATTTCGAAACACTTGATCAAATATCAGTAAGCTATCGTAGTAAAGTAAGAGATACGTTAATGAGGATCAGTGATAATAATAACAACGAATAATAATTGTTACTTCTAAGGGTGAGGCAGCCGTTCTGCACTCTGACTCCGCGAGGCCTCATCCATCCGCCATTTGATAACAAAGTCCTCACGCTGAGGCACAGGGGCAGGAGCAGGAAGCATGCGTGATTTGGGTAGCCGGACGCATTTGCTTCGAAGTATAATCAGGGCGACCACATCCTACACGGGAAGCCAAGATCCGCGAAGAGGAAATAGATCTGATTCTGATTCAGGGATGTCGTATATGATAACCTATAATCTAACATATAGTGCTGCTTAGGTGAAAAAAAGTATTATTTGATATGGAGTATTAGTAGAAGAAAGTGAACATAAAAGAAGCAGATAAACAGGAAATTGTAGGTTGTTGAATTGATGTTTGAACAAAAGGTAATGTAAAGGTGAAATGATACTAAAGGGGGAGGAGGTTTAATATGGATCAAGTAGAAACATTAGTACTGAGAAGCACAGGCAGTTACAAACTTTTAAAAATAAGTACGGGGGAGATTTACTATATAGTTGATATTAGTGGTAAGAAATCAACCCAACACTTTAATGACTATGAAGATGCTACAGATGCGTTTAATTTATGTGTACTAGAAGAACAGTTCGGAGAAAGGTAAATGAGGTATTGCCAAATGACACGTTATATAGTGGAATTTAAGGCATTTGAAACAGGAGAGTGGTACAATAAAATGGAAACTGATAATATTGCTAGTGAATACTCTGTAGCAAAAGTAGGCAGCTATGGTCGAGCATGCAGACTGACAGACATTGATATTGGTAGTATTTTATCTGAATCAGATGAAGATGTAAGTATGGCAGAAATAAATTGGCATGTTTAAGAGTCAGCAAATTCCAATTTTTTAATTTGAAAAATTCATAAAATTACTTTCAACTATACTACATTATTTTTTTAATGTGCAAACTCCTATACTAAGTTTGATATAGAGTGAAGAATAGAGGTATAAAATTCCTTGAAATACTATAGAAAATTCAAGAGGAAAAACAGTGATAATCATTTTTCAATAGGGCACTGGGGACAGCATACATCAGATAACAATGAATTCACGCGGTGGCAAGGGAGGGCAAGAGCAAGGAGCAAGATGTGTCTTAGGTTGCAAGGATGTACGATGCTATAGTATGACTTAAGTAGCAACTACATCCCTTTGCTAGGAGCGAAACTCTGCCAAGGGGAATGGATTAAGGGTACAAATCAGCAGTATCAGAAGTGCGGAATTGTTATAGGTTATGCGTAATAGCGTTATAATAGGAGGAATATTGATGCCAAATAATTTTTTGATTGCTTATGTGCCAATAAAGGGTCATAAAGACCCCGATTTTCGGGAATTGGTTTATGGGGATAGTGGACAAAGAGGCAGAACATTAAAGAATACAGTATCAAAAGGTAGCTACTTGTTTTTTCACACAAAGATTGGCACATGCAAATATATAACTTGTTACCTTGTTATCGACAGTATTATTTCAGGTAGCGAGGCAAGGAAAATGGGGCTTCCATCTGATGCTAGTTCTGATGATTGGGTATTTATAGGGGATAAGATCAAATCTAAAAAACTGAAAAAACCAGTTCCACTTAATAAGCAACTCTGTCAGAAGTTATCTTTAGGTATTGACTTTACTGATTATAATAAAGGAAGAAGGACAGAAACCCAGGTTATTGGCTCAGCTACACGTTCTCAAAGAAAATTAAATGATAGCGATATCTTAATTCTATTGAATGAAATAAATAAGATTCAGGATAATGCGAAAATCGAGAACTCAGGAGATGTTTTGTATCATTTGCGCTTTTATGATGAAGGAGAAGATATAATCCCAATAGATGAAGTGCATCAATTAAAAGAAAGCGAAATACAAAAACTTCTCCGTAAGTATCCAAATGTCATAGAGGAAGGTATAAAAATTATCGACTATGAGAAAGCCCTCCCCGATGGGGATAGATTAGATTTATTAGCCGAAGCAAGGGATGGATCATTGATTGTTGCCGAATTAAAAGGGCCTAATTGCACTACCGATTCTATAGCAACTCAGTTGGCCAGCTATGCTAGAGATATTCAAAGCGAGTATCCGAATAAAAAGGTAAGAAAAATGATTATATGTGATGGAAAGATATCTCCTAAATTAGAAAAAGCATGTCAAGTATTAAATATTGAGGTTATGGTATATGGGGTTAAATTGGATTGTTTTAGATTAGTATAGGCTACTGCGCATAACAATGACATCACGCTGCGGCACAACAGGACGGAGCAGGGAAGCGGGCGCTCCTTTGGTTGCCGGATACATTTGTTTTGGAGCATGGGCAGGGAAACTACATCCCTTTATTATGAGCGAAGCTCTGCCCAAGGGACAAGTTCTAGGATCCGCTTCAGTGGTGTCGTGAGTACGGAACAGTTATACGAAAATTTCTAAGGAGGATTAAGATGAAGTTGATTTTTAGTATAGAGTCTGATTGGGAAGGCAGTGCAAAAAAGCAAAGTTCGATTCTTCCTATGCTGCAGTGCATAAATGGCGTATATCCATCTATCAAATATATTTTCAGAACGGCTAACACAAAGGACGAGTTAAGATATTGTTTAAGAAAGTTTAAGCAAATTAGTCGGACAAACAATGATTATTGTGCTCTTTTTTTCTCGGGGCATGGTTCTACAGGAAAGGTTTTCTTTGGAGAAGAGCCGCTTACTTTACTTGAGTTGGCAGAAATCGCTAATGAAGTTGAAGAAAAATTATTCAATGGACATCTTGTGCACTTTGACTCATGTTCAGTTGTTAATGACTCAGAACAGATAGTTAAAGAATTTATTAAATTGACCGGAGCTAAATTAGTTTCAGGATTTTGTAATGATGTGGACTTTATTGAGTCGTTCGCATTAGAAATGATTTATATTGATTACCTCAATCATAGTAAAACACCATATGAAGCATATAAAGAGGTTATAAAAAATCATTCTGAACTTAGTAAGCAAACAGGATTTATAGCAATAAGTAAATATAAAGGATTATAGAGTATTATCTGCCGAAACATCGGCTAACAATACTTTCACGCTGCGTTACGGCTGGATGGGTTAAGAATAATGTGTGCCATAGGTGCTAAATAAGCTCATAGGCATAAAAAAACCCATTCCTAAGAATGAGTTATTCTAAAAGGTTTAAAAATTCCTCGAGTTGTAGATTAGCCTGTTCCAAGATGCTTTTTAATGTTCCTTTTGCAATTTCGTTATGCATCGGAATAATTACACCTCTTTGAGGATTTTCTAAATTTTTATATTTAGCATGGCTTCCCTTTTGTGATGATTTTTGAAAGCCAACTTTTTCTAAAGCCTTAATAATTTCAGCAGGGGGCAATACCGGATATTTGGATCCCATTATATTGCTACCTCCATCGTAGTGACAAAGGTAGGGGTATTAATATTTTCTGGTGTGATGTCTTCATAATATAACTCAAGTGCTTCTCGCAGATTATCAATGGATTCTTCAATAGTTTTCCCCTGGGAAGCGACATTATTTTCAAGGCATTTTGCTACATACCAGTTATCTTCCTTTTGGACAACAACAGTTACTTTAATACTCAAAACAAGCACCTCACTTAAAAGGTTTAGTTAGTTACAATTATTATATCATAGTAAGGTAAGATTTAAACAGTTTTTGAATGTCTGAGTCAATTCATTTATAGAGGAGGCTTACAATGTGTGATGATATTTTGAGATTATTTAAAATGAATCAGTATGATCCATTAATCGAGGATTCAAAGAATTTACCTTGTGGCAGAGGGCTATATATTATTTCTGTAAGGGATAAGTATGCTCTGCCGGAAGAAATGCACAATTTGGTTTATTCATTTATTAATGAGCGCCCGATAGTTTACGTTGGGGTTTCAAGTGTTAGCCTCAGAAAGAGAGACTATAATAATCATTTTAATGGAAATGCCCGGAAGTCAACGTTAAGAAAAAGTATAGGAAGCCTGCGCAGATATGATAGAGTATGGTATCCGGGAGAGATAAATACTTGTAGATATAGATTCACTGATTCTTGTGAAGAAGAATTAACAATGTTTATGAAAGCAAATCTGCTACTTAATTATTATATTACTGATGAATATGAGACAATAGAAGAAATACTAATAGACTGCCTTAACCCGCCATTAAATTTACAAAATAATCATAATCTAGTCAACAAAGAATTTAGGGAATTATTATCAAGATTGAGGTGCAATTTGTAATTGTTATGTTAAACAATGCACTTCATGATAAAAGCATCACATACAGAAGTTCCGACTGTTGTGAGATAAGTAACGGAAACTGCAAATGTATTGCAAATCTAGGATTGAAAGAATGATTATTTTAAGGCAGAATAATAGTATAAAGGATATTTCTGACCTTATTATACTGCATAAGGCTGAACGAGGAGGTATACTACCTTGAAAAAGCTGACTGAAGAAGATATAAAATATCGATATATTACTCCGGCTATCGAGAAAGCGGGCTGGATTAAAGAGCAGGTTCTAATGGAGTACTTCTTTACAGATGGACAAGTTTTGGTACGAGGCAATACTGTAAAGAGGGGGAAACGAAAAAAGGCAGATTACATTCTTACACATAAAGATGGTCAGCTTCCTTTAGCAATTATTGAAGCAAAGGATGCGGAGCACTCCATTGGGGCCGGTATGCAGCAAGCTATGGAGTATGCAGAAATTCTTCATATTCCTTTTGCGTATTCCTCAAACGGCAGTGGATTTGTTGAGCATGACTATTTTACCGGAGCTGAAGAAGAACTGAGATTGGATCAGTTCCCAAGTAATAAGGAGTTATGGTCCAGATATATAAAAGGCAAGGGCCTGGATGTCAGGCAAGAGAAGATAGTGACTGAGCCTGATTACTATGATGTATTCTCTCAGAAAAAGCTAAGATATTATCAGCGCATTGCAGTAGGAAGGACTCTTGAAGCTATTGCAAGAGGGCAAAACCGTATTCTGCTTGTCATGGCCACCGGTACGGGCAAGACCTTTACAGCATTTCAAATTATCTGGAAGCTCTTAAAGACCGAAACTGTAAAAAGAGTTCTATATCTGGCAGACAGAAATATTCTTATTGATCAAACAATGCAGCAGGATTTCCGACCCTTTGAAAAGATAATGACAAAGGTTCAGGATAAAAGCCTGGATAGTTCATATGAAATATATATGAGTTTATATCACCAACTTGCCGGAGATGAAGGTAATGAGCCATTTAGGGAATTTAAGCCGGAGTTTTTTGATTTGATAATCGTAGACGAATTTCATCATGCCGCTGCCAAAACTTATCGTAAGTTAATTGAAAAAGTAAAACATTCATTTCTGCTTGGCCTTACTGCTACCCCATATAGGGGCGATAGACAGGATATTCTTGAATTATGTAATAACAATATTATAGTAAACTATGAAATGCGTACCGGCATAGATATGGGAATTTTATCACCATATCATTATTTTGGTTGTTTTGATAATGTTGATTATTCAAATATTAAAATGAAAGGAAATAATTATGATATTTGTGATTTAGAGAAAGCATTGATTATTCCAGAAAGAGATGAAGCAATAATACAGAAATGGAAAGAAAAGGCGAATGAAAAACCTACAATTGCATTTTGCTGCTCTCACCGTCATGCTGAACGAATGGCAGAAAGTTTTATTAAACATGGAATAAATGCGGAAGTATATTTATCTGATACTGCTAAGGATAAGCGAGCAGCATTAATATCAGATTTACAACAAAGAGATATAAAATTATTTGTACAGTTGATGTGTTGAATGAAGGAGCTGACTTTCCTTTTGTAGAATGCCTGTTCTTTCTAAGACCAACAGAATCTCAAAGGGTATTCTATCAGCAATTGGGTAGAGGGCTTAGAAAATATGTTGGAAAATCTCATTGCATTATAATTGACTTTATTGGAAACTTTAAGAATGCGTACAAACTTGTTGAATATCAAGGGCTTCAACCATTTAAAGAAGAATCATCTGATTCATTTACTTGGTCAAAAAATCCAAAAGATATTCTAAATCTTCCTTTGGGTTGTACCGTCAGTTTTGATGATAAAGTTTTAGATATATTTGCACAACAAACACTTGATCCAAGAACTGCTACAAGACATAACATTGGCAGGATACTTATATATCAATATCGAAAACTATGCAGAAGGTTAGAACGAATAGCAACAAAAGCGGATGTGGATAGAAATTTAATTTTAAATAGTGATTTTTATAAATTAGTATTTGGAAGTTGGAAAAAGTTTGAGGAGATTATAGATGGATATGAGTTTTAGTAAGATTTGGCTCAATTTGTCATACAAATACACGATTGCAAGAGCAAGAATCATGAATACCTTGGGTTGCAGAGGATTTGCAAAGCTATAGTGTGACTTAAGCAGCAACCACACCCATTCACCAGGAGCGAAGCTCTGCCAAAGGGACAGGCACTAGGGCCTGGGTTACTGGTATCTTGAGTGTGAACCTGTTATGTGAAATACACTTAGTAATAATAGTTTGAACACTAGAAGGAGAATTCTTAATGAGAGATATAGTATTATTAGCGAAATTAATAAAAACAAAGAATGAGATAGAACGAGAAATTTCTGCAATAACAGATAGGCCTGCAATTATTGGACATGTTGGAGAATATATAACATCCAAAATATTCGGGATACAACTTGAACAATCTGCGTCTAATAAGGGATTTGATGGTTACTTTATTGAAGGTAATTTAGCCGGTAAAAGTGTAAATATCAAATGGTACACCAAACAAAACGGAATACTTGATATAAACCCTGAGACACTTCCTGATTATTATCTTGTATTAGCTGGGCCACATACAGCATCAAACTCTTCAAAGGGAACTACGTTGCCATGGCTAATTGAAGAGGTATTCTTGTTCAATTCAAAAGAACTTATGGAAAAATTGATAAATAGAAATGCCAAAATTGGAGTAGCAACAAGTGTTGCTATGGAGTATTGGATGGAGGCAAAGATATATCCTATTTCAAATAATAATCATTTAACACTAACTGATAAACAAATTGAAGAACTTTCTTTATTCAAGTAGACTTAAGTAGGCAGTGGTCTGCATATAAGAAAGTTCTTAGGAGGCAGTGCGGTAGCAAGAGCAAGTATCGTGCGTGCCTTAGGTTGCAGGGGATATGATAGACTGAGATTCAACTTTAGTAGCAACCACACCACTTCATCGGGAGGGTCACTTCGCCAAAGGGACAAGTTCTAGAATCCGCTTCAGTGGTGTCGTGAGTACGGAACCGTTATACAAAATTTCTAAGGGGGATTAAGATGAAGTTGATTTTTAGCATAGAGTCTGATTGGGAAGGTAGTGCAAAAAAGCAAAGTTCGATTCTTCCTATGCTGCAGTGCATAAATGGCGTATATCCATCTGTAAAATATATTTTCAGAACGGCTAACACAAAGGACGAGTTAAGATATTGTTTAAGAAAGTTTAAGCAAGTCAGCCGGACAGACAATGACTATTGTGCTCTATTTTTCTCGGGGCATGGTTCTACAGGAA
>JAGOIH010000206.1 GCA_017995755.1 Sedimentibacter sp.
TGATAGCCTTAATTTAATAAGAGTACAATAGCTGTCTTTCTTTATATCAATCAACATGCTTTGTTTTTAGGAAATACTAAGAGATTTTTAGAAATGATGCAAATTTCCGCTGTAATTTATAAAATATGTACAATGATTGAGTATTTGCCAAAAATAGAAGCGGTAAAATGTCATGGAACCGAATGAAGATTTATTGAATAATCATATAGAACATCAACGTGCGTGCTATCATCTACTGTATATTGGAATTAAAAACGAAAACTTCAATTAATCTTTCTTTGCTGTAGGTAATTGATCTGGCTAAAATATAAGAACAAATTGAATAAGGCTGAAAAGAAGAAGAATGGCTTGATTGATTCATAAGAAACCATTAATATTTTTAATATTAAGGTCGGGTAAATACGTAGTGATTAATGAAACCATTTTCAAATTAATCATTGCAGGTTAATAACCTTATAAGTGGGACTAAGCTGACTTGAGATACTCCTTTGTGGTAAATAAGACAGGAGAACTTGTTGATGAAAATTAATTGTCATGATGCGTAAATACATGATAGACAGTAGTTAGATAAAAAAATTATAAGAAAGTTTATAAAATTTGTATTATATTAGCATATGTTCATTATCTTTGCATTGAACTAATGTTCAATATAAATGCCTAGACCGAAACGCATACGTAAAGTTGCAAATCCCCCTCATTTCAAGGGATTTAGGCCTATTGGGTTAGCTGAAGAAAATAACCCGGTTATTTTAAATTATGAAGAATACGAAGCCATTCGATTAAGTGATTATGAGCTGTATAGTCAGTTTGAAGCCGCTCAAATAATGAATGTATCGAGGCCAACATTTACTCGTATTTATGAAAGTGCAAAGCGCAAGGTTGCTCAGGCTTTTGTTCATGGTAAAGCAATCGTTTTTGAGGGGGGTAAGGTGTATTTTGATAGTGAATGGTATTTCTGTAATAACTGTGGATGCTGGTTTAACCATCCGGCTGATGAGCAGGAAGTAAAATATTGTGCTCTCTGTGGCTCCTCTGATATATTACAATGTAGTGATAATACAGAATCAATTAGCATTGAAGATAATTGCATTTGCCCCGAATGTGGATATGAAAAACCACAGACTTTGGGTAAACCCTGCAAAAAGGAAATATGTCCTAATTGTAATTGTTTGATGATGCGTAAAGGGGCTCCATTTTATCATAGAATGAGAAATAATAAGTATCAATAAATTAAATATGAAAATAGCAATCACCTCAACTGGTAATAGTTTGGAATCAACTTTAGACAGCCGTTTTGGTCGGTGTTCCTATTTTGTGATTTATGACACTGAAAGTCAGGCTATAGAATTTATTCCAAATCCAAATAAGGAAAATGTTGAAGGAGCGGGCTCGGCTTCGGTAAATTTAGTAGCTTCTCGTGGGGTTAAGAGAGTAATTTCGGGAGAATTTGGAGCTAATGTAAAATCTATTTTCGACAGTCTACAAATTCAATTAATTATATTAAAAGAATCTGATAAAAAGATTAAGGGTATCATTGAATTACTCAATCATAAAAATTAAGAAATATGGCACATTTAAATGGAACAGGGCCGGAGGGACAAGGTCCCGGTACAGGTCGAAAACTCGGAAAATGCAACATCTTGCCTGAAGATGAAAAAGTAAATTTGTTGGGAACAGGTATGGGAAAACGCCGAAATAGTGGTGGTGGAGAAGGACAAAAGAAACGCTTAAAAAGCGGAGATAAAATAATAACAATAATTAAAAAAAGGAGGTAATTATGCCAAACTTAAACAGAAGAGGACCAAATGGAGAAGGTCCACGAACGGGAAGAGGATTAGGTCGTTGCAACCCTCAAAATAAGGGAAAAACCGATGAAGAAATTTTGCGCGATCGTACAGAAAACGACTCTAACCAGGAAATTTTTTATGGCCGCGGTCGGCAGTTCGGTTATGGGATGGGGCGCGGATTAGGCAGAGGAAATGGTTTAGGATTAGGACGAGGACGAGGACCTCACCTGGGCCGAAATCGATGAATTTTGTAAAAGGTTGTATGACAAAACGTACAACCTTTTTATAAGTTCAATATATTTTGAATAAATAATTATAAAATCAATAATTCTACAAATGAAACATTTATTTGCTATTCCATTGGAGAATGGAATTTTATGTCAACATTTTGGTCATTGCCAACAATTTGCTTTTGTTGAAGTCGATAATGGTTCGATTATAAAAGAAAGCTTGGTTACTCCACCTCCACACGAACCAGGATTGCTACCGGCATGGTTGGCCGAAAAAGGTGTTACCGAAGTCATCGCAGGTGGTATGGGACAGAGAGCCATCAATTTGTTTTTGCAACAGGGTATTCCCGTTTTTGTGGGAGCTCAGCAAAAAAGTCCAAAGGAATTGGTCTCCGACTGGATGGAACAATCATTGGTTACCGGAACCAATCTATGTGATCACTAAAACGGATACGATGCTCCTTCTACCATGCTGTCGCATTGTTCGGAAGAGTTTAAAGACCTTTTTTCACGGGCCGATATTGTCATCTCGAAAGGACAGGGAAATTTGGAAAGTTTGCTTCATTATCG
>JAGOIH010000207.1 GCA_017995755.1 Sedimentibacter sp.
TAATAACATTCTTAAACGGAGTAATAGCAAGGGATATAATTCAGGAAGCTTATCCGGATAATAAGGTTCTTTACGGACTGTCAATGAAAATAGATGCTGTGAGAAATGAAACGGGAGTAGTTAATACAGCAGACGGAACAATTCATTTCGGGGAAGCGGACAACCGGGTAATTTCTGAAGAGGTGCAGGCTGTCAAAGACTGTTTTGATGATGCGGGAATAGAAAACATTGTGTTTCCTGATATGATAAGGATGTATTGGAAAAAATTCATGCTCAATGTAGGAATTAACCAGGTTACAGCAGCAACAAGGGCTAATTACGGCAAGGTAACAAACATCGAAACAAGTTTAATTTTATTCAGAGAAGCAATGGGTGAAGTTCTAGCAATAGCAAAAGCATTAAACATTGATTTGAGAGAAGAGGATATTGATGAATTTGTTGCTTTGATGAGCCATTTTGCACCCGATAGCAAAACATCAATGCTGCAGGACGTTGAAGCTAAAAGAAAGACCGAAGTTGATTATTTTGGCGGAACAGTTGTTGAGCTGGGTAAAAAGCTTAATATTCCAACCCCTGTCAACCATGTGCTCTACTGCATAATTAAATCGATGGAAGCATTGTATTAGGAAGCAGGTGTTGCCAGGCACCACCTAGTAAGCGATGCCTATTAAGCTGCCAGGCACTGAACCATTATTGAAGCTCTTTAATCTTTGCTGCAATATTTTTAAAATCCTCCCAGGCATCCTTCTTGGAGGGTTCATTTCGCAATAAATAAGAGGGATGATAGGTGGGCATAAAATAAAAGTTTCCCTTTTTAACAAACTGCCCCCTCTGCCTGCTTATTTTAAACTCCGAGTCTATAAGTTTTTTTGCAGAAACCGCCCCAAGGCAGACTATTATTTTTGGATTGATCAGTTTAACCTGCCACCTCAAATATTCCAGGCAGGCGTCACATTCGTCGTCCAAGGGGTTCCTGTTGTCAGGAGGCCTGCATTTTACAACATTTGCTATATATACATCGCTTCGTTTCATCTTAATTGCCTCAATCATCTTGTCAAGAAGCTGACCTGCCTTCCCCACAAAGGGCCTGCCTTGAATATCCTCAAAGTAGCCCGGACCTTCTCCCACAAACATAATATCAGCATGCACATTACCTTCACCAAATACTACATTAGTCCTTGTTGAAGCAAGGCGGCACTTATTACATTTTAGGCAGTGTGCTTTTAACTCCTCCATTGTGTACATAAAGATACCTCTAAGAATTAATCTGTTAAAATTATTTTTATTATAATCAAATTTATGATTTCATGTAATGTTATTCCCGTCTTTTACAAAAACAATAATATAACCCCTGCTATTGATACAACTGCCCCGAGGATTTCCTTGGGGGTTACTTTTTCTTTAAATATATATATGGAAGCAGGGATGACTAATATGGGAGATATTGATGAAATAGATGAAACAATTCCTGTTGCAGTATACTTAACAGCTAAAAGGGAAAATGCCACACCCACAAAAGGTCCGAAAACAGAGCCGGCAACCAATGCGGGCATGGCGCTTTTGTTTTTCATTGATTCCAATATTTCAGGCCACTTTTTATTTTTGGTTATTAATAAAGTCAATACAATTCCTGCAGCTATGATTCTTATTTGTGTTGCTGCCAGGGGGTCATAGGTGCCCATACCTTTTTTGCTGAATATAAGGCCCAGTGCCTGGCCCAAAGCACCTATGCTTGCATAAATGAGGCCCTTTACGGGTCTGTTAAATTCCACCTTGCTTCCGCCTTGATTTTTACTTAGGATAACAAGACCGATGCCAATCATAGTGATAAATATGCCAAGTAGTCCTAAAGCTGATATTCTTTCACCTAGAATAAAAAAGCTTATGAGGGCTGTAAGGGGAGGTGCAGCAGACATTATTAATAAAGATATTCTTGAGCCTATTTCTATATATGCCTGAAACAAAAAAATATCGCCAAGTACGAAGCCTATTATTCCTGATAAGGACAGCCAGATCCAATTGTTTAAATCAGCATCCAGGGGAAGTGCAATTCCTCTCATGAAGTATGCAGTTATGCAGAGTAATATAAAAGCGATGTATAACCTGATATAACTTAGTGATAAGGAACCTATTTTTTTGCCGGCAGATTCAAAAGCTATTCCGTTTAATGCCCAGCATATAGCAGTAATCAGTGCTGCTATTTCACCAATATGTGACTGCATGATAATCTCCTTCTTGTCCAATAAACTCTAATGGATAGTATAGAAGGTTTTTATTATATTTGCAACAAGAAAAGAGTGATGATATAATTTAAATAATAATTGGTAAATGCTGAGAATAATTTGTGGTGAAATATCAAAATTATACAGGGCGATAGAGAGTATTATCAAGGGCATTTACCCGGAAGCAATCCTGGTGCCCTATCTAATGTCAGGGGGAACCGATTCAAGAAAATATTATAATGTATGTAATAATATTTACAGGTTCGCTGCTGTAATGATGTCAAAGGAGGATAATGAATCAGTACATTCGGTTAATGAAAAGATAACTGTAG
>JAGOIH010000208.1 GCA_017995755.1 Sedimentibacter sp.
TGAAGATTGGCTAGTTATAGTAAATCCCATAACAGGCGAAGTTATTCGCAAAGTAGATAAAACAAAGATTGATTAATTTGTTTGATAATTGCATACACATTGTATTAGGTTCTATTTTGTGTATCAGGAGAATATGTGCCAGGCACGACAGATATGAAAATAGTAATATATTTACAAGACAGGAAAATAGGAAAGAGATGAACAATGCTGAGTATAGCTTAAAACTTCAGTGCTTTTGGGCATCAATGGGGAAACAAACTGATTATACAAAATTTGAGGGTATGAGAGACTTGGCCGATCAGACGAGTGCATTAAAGGAGATAAGGGATCAGTGGAATGAAGCTTATGATAATGGTAAACTAAACGATAAGATTACTGCTATTGTCACTAATTCATTCATAGATGGAGATTTTGTTGTATCTAGATACTCACAGGGAGGGGGCGAATTCAAGGGCATTAATACTAAGGATATTATTGTACCCCAAGATAAGAACATGTTTGACTATATGCATACAAATATTACTAAAAATGATGAGGTTATAGATTTCGTCAGAGCACTATTAAATCAAGGGTACTAAAATAATAATTCCCCTCACCAGATAGATAAGTATCTGGTGAGGGAGGTACTCATTTATACGGGAGGTGAAAATTTGAGAAGTATACTTGCATTGGTTATATGTATTGTAATAGTTATGCTATGCGGTTGTGTGATAGCTAGTGAACCGGTTGAGATTAATATGCCAAAGGAGGTTGTATTTGAGGATGGAAGTAATAATATAAAAATAGTGCAGATCGGTAAAGAGATATATACTGAGGAAAATAATGTTAGGTGGATTACTGAAAAAGTAAAGGTATCAAATGATAATAAATATGCATATGTGATGGGTAAAATTGGAGAAGAAGAAAAACTTTATATAATGAATACAATGAATGAGAAATTAATTAGTTCTGATAAGAGTGAATTGATTAGTAATTCAAATCCGTATGATATAAAGCATAATAAAGATATAATTACAATTGTTGATATCATTAGTGGAAGGGAAATAGCTTCGATAAATTTGAACGAAGTAGATTTTGAAAAGAAAAATAATGAGTTTTCTGTTGTTTATGATTGGTCGGCTACATACAGATACTTGCTGTTATCTGATCCAAATACTGATAAGCAGGTTTTGTTTGATGTGCATAGACAAAGGCTTCTTAATATTCCTGTTAATGAGCGAATTTATACAACCTGGTCTCAAAACGACAGTTTAGTAATATTACATCCAATATATTCTGTTAAAGTCAAAAGGACATATATATGGGATATGACTAAAAGTACAGTAAAAGAAATTGGTGAAGATTTTGTGCGTGAATTGAAATGGATGCCAGATGAAAAGTATATTTACTATAAAGATACTGTTAGTATAAATGGTTTTATTGGCAACAAGATTGTCAGGTATGATATTGACAATGATTGCTGGAATGATATTTATTCAACTAAAATGAGTATTCAAGAGGATAGCATAAAGTGGATATCGGAAGACGAATTTATATTTCCAGCCATTGACTCGACAAAAACACAAGATCCGGTAAAAATGCTAATGAAACCGTATACTGAATATGCCGTTAAGGTTGATATTAAAAATAATAAAGAAACTATTATAGAACTCAAAGCATTTTTAGCTAAAGACTATATTTGGAGTTATGATAACAGATATATCTACTATTTAGATCAAAATGGTTTTTATAAAGAAGAAGTAAACTTTTAACTTTTGACAAATCCCTTTTGACAAATCCCTTAAACCTTAAGTGCCAGGCAGTGCGTCCGAGCAATGTCGGAACATATAGTGGGTGGGAAGCCCATCGGGTAAGGTTAACCAGCCGCTCGTAGTCAGCCTTGGAGCGCAGCAGGTAACTGCTGCGTTTAAGCGTAGGCAGACAAGATAGCAGGCCGAAAGCCGTAAGGTTGAAGTGATTGAGCCACGAAATACTAAATAGGAAGGCTGATGCCGTTGCCTGTGCAGAAAGCAATATTGCGACAGTTGTTAAGGTAAGAATGTCGCAACTTCCTCGGGGTTGGAGAACTCGGCATGTTATACATTGATATGATACGGTAACTCGGGAGACCCTATTTGCTCTTCAAACGCAAGTTTGCAGAATATGTGCCAGGCACGACAGATAGACAGGTATTGACACAAATTAGTACTTTTGGTAATGCTATGTGTCAGGCATCGAACAAAAGAACAATGTGAGGTAAATATTTACAGCATGTACACCTTCTGCTAGAATTTATATGGAAGGTGTATTTTTCCTCTATAACGGGCACGGAGACGTAGTGCAGACAGTATGTGAAGAGGGAGAAATAGAGAACCAGTACGACTACGACATATTCGGCAATCCAACCCTTACGGTAGAAGAATATTCGAACAGCATCATATTTAAATTTATCTGCATAAAACCCGGTTTCTCCTGTAGAGTTTGAAAATGTTTGCCTTGCAACATATGTTGTTATTTTTTCCTTCTCGCATATCTTAAGATCATCAGCATTGTAGTACCCT
>JAGOIH010000054.1 GCA_017995755.1 Sedimentibacter sp.
AATCGGCGTACCCTTGTATTCAAATGCTTCCCGGATTTTATTCTCAATATATCTTTCATATGAAAAGTGAACTATTTCCTTATCATTTACAAATATTAAAAACTTGGGAGGATTTACTGCAACCTGGGTTCCGTAAAATATTTTAAGTCTTTTCCCCTTTACTGTCGCGGGCTGATTCATAAGAACCGCTTCTGTCAGGATGTCATTTAATACTCCCGTGGAAATTCTTAAATTTCTAAAGCTGTAAACCTCATCCACAGCATCAAGTATTTTGTTCATTCTCTGGCCTGTAAGGGCTGACACGGTTATTATGGGTGCATATGAGGCGTATGCCAGCTTTTGTCTGATATCATCTGTGAATTCCTTGAAGGTTTTATTGTCCTTTTCAATAAGATCCCACTTATTGACTGCTATAATCATGCCTTTACTGTTGTCATGGGAATATCCTGCAATCCTTATGTCCTGTTCAGTCACCCCTTTATCGGCATCAATTACCAAAATGCATATGTCAGCTCTTTCAACCGCTGTAAAAGCTCTCAGCACACTGTATTTTTCAACGGATTCTAAAATCTTGCTCTTCTTTCTTATGCCTGCAGTATCAATAAGGGTGTATTTTTTGGAGTTTCTTTCAAACTTCGTATCTATGGCATCCCTGGTTGTTCCCGGAATATCGCTTACAATAACCCTGTCTTCTCCTATTATTTTATTTATTATTGAAGATTTTCCTGCATTGGGCTTTCCTATGACGGCAATTTTTACACTGTCATCCCCCTCTTCGACATTCATCCTTTCATCAAATTTTGAAATTATTTCATCCAGCAGGTCACCTATTCCCAAAGCCTCGGCAGACGATATGGAAACGGGATCTCCAAGACCCAGGTTGTAAAATTCATATATATTATCTTCATTTACAAATCTGTCCATTTTATTTACAACAAGAATTATTTCCTTGTCTGCCTTCCTGAGCATCTGAGCCACTTCTGTGTCGTCAGCAGTAAGGCCTTCCTTACCGTCAACCATAAACAGAACCACATCTGCCATATCTATGGCTATTTCAGCCTGGATACGCATTTGTTCAAATATTGTATCCGTGGTATTAGGTTCAATTCCTCCTGTATCTATCAATGTAAAGTGATTATCAAGCCACTCACATTCAGCATAAATTCTGTCTCTTGTAACACCGGGAGTATCTTCGGTAATAGATATTCTCCTGCCTGCAATTCTGTTAAAAAGTGTTGATTTGCCCACATTGGGCCTGCCAACTATGGTTACTACTGGTCTTCCCATTTTTCCCTCCGTTTATTTAACAATTAAACCAAGCAAAGAATCTGTCTCTACATCGCAAATTTCTATCCTGGCGTTTAATTCCCTTTCCAAATCCTCAATTGCTACATCATCCAGCATTACATTATTGTCATTAAGTATATTCCCCGGCAGAATAAGATTTTTATAATTCTTTCCCTTAAGCTGGTCTATTATGTCCTTTCCGGTAATAAGACCTGATACGGTTATTTTGTCTCCGAAATAATTATTTATAATTTTTACAACATTAATCTTCACATTTATCCTGCTCATAATTTTATTGGCTGTATCAACCATTAAATCATAGGCAGCAGCTCCTGTTACAAAAGTAGCCTCTTCCTTCAGCACTTTTTCATAGCATAAATTTTTAATATCTTCATCAATACTGCTAATAAAAAGCCTGCACATGCCTATTCCGTTTTCCAGCTGATCAAAATCTTCATATTCTTCATATGAAGGAAATCCATTCCCGCTTAGAATATAAAATTCATCTGCAATGAAAACAAATCTTGTACCCAGCTTTCTAAGCAGCCTTTCCTGTATATTTTCAACCTGTCTTACAACCTCTTGTGCACTTTCTTTGTCGAAAGGCTTAAGGTCTGCAAGCTTCTCTCGGTGTCTGGTAAGGCCCACAGGAACAACCGCAACACTCCTAAGGCCCGGATGCAGTGAAGATAAATCCGTAATGGTTTTAGTGAGCCGGTCCTTATCGTTTACATCCCTGACCAGTACAATCTGGCAATCAACCGTTATATGGGCATCAACAAGTCTTTTTAAGTATTTAAGTATATCCATGTCCTTGTCATTGCCCATCATATATTTTCTAAGCTCAATATCGGTAGTGTGGACCGATACCTTTATGGGACTTATTCTATACTTGATAATCCTGTCTATTTCATCATCGGATAAATTTGTGAGAGTTATGAAATTGCCGTAGAGAAAAGACAGCCTGGTGTCATCGTCCTTCAAATAAAGGGTTTTTCTCATGCCCTTGGGCATTTGGTCAATAAAACAAAAGATGCATTGATTGGAGCAGACCTTAATATTATCCATAAGAGGATTTTCAAATACTATTCCTATGTCTTCATCGTATTCCTTTTCAATTTCAAGCTCCCAAATTTCTCCATTCTTCTTTTTGATTTGGAAATAAACCTCTTCATCGGAAATTTGGTATTTATAATCTATGTAATCTTTTATTATGGAATTATTAACAGTTAAAAGCTCATCCCCCGGCTCAATTTCCAATTCTTCTCCTATGCTGTTTTTTAAAACCTTTATAATTATATTTTTCATAATCTTCCTTTATTTCGGTAAAGACCGGAGTCTTTGATTTATGCGTTTATTATAGCATAGTATAACAAATTCCTGCAATGTTATTTTTAATGCCTGAGAGTCTTGCATGTTTAGTAATTTTTGTTATAATATAATTATCTATATTTATCTATTTTAAGAAAAATATTAAGCGAGGCGGAATATGAAATTTAATGATTTTAAATATGCAAGACCTGAGTATGATGATGTTAAAGAAAAATATTTTAATTTGATCGATGGCTTTAAAAACTCAAAAACTGCCGATGAACAGTTTTTATTTCTTAAAAAAATAAACGCTTTGTCAAAGAATGTTGAATCAATGTCTCAACTGGTCTATATCCGTAATTCCATCAATACTGCCGATGAGTTTTATGATAAGGAAAAGGACTATATGGATATGACATCCCCTAAATTTAAAGGGTTGAGGGTTGAATTTTACAAGCAGCTTTTAAATTCAAAATTTAAGGAAGAATTAAAGGAAAAAATACATCCACAGCTGATTACCTTGGCAGAAATGGAAATAAAATCATTTTCCGATGAGGTGATTCCCCTTATGCAGGAAGAAAACAGGCTCATAAGCGAATATGACAAGCTTGTGTCTTCTGCAAAGATAGAATATGACGGAAAGATATTAAATCTGTCTCAAATGCAGCCCTACATGGAATCAAGGGACCGCAGCATAAGAAAGGAAGCTTATGAAAAATGGAGCTCATTTTTCAAGGAAAATGAAGCTGAATTCGATTTAATCTATGACAAACTGGTAAAGGTAAGGAACCAGACAGCATTAAAATTAGGTTTTGATTCTTATACTGAGCTTGGCTATTTAAAAATGGGAAGGTCTGATTACAATTGGGAAGATGTTAAAAATTTCAGAAACCATGTTCTGAAATACATAGTGCCCATATCCAATGAGCTTAGAAAAAGACAGGCAAAAAGAATAGGTTCGGATGAATTTAAATATTATGATATTCCATTTAACTTCACAAGCGGAAATCCGGCTCCAAAAGGTAATAAAGAATGGATTATGGACCGTACCAAAAAAATGTATGAGGAATTGTCTCCTGAAACTCATGAATTTATTAACATAATGATTGACAGAGACTTGTTTGATCTGGAAACAAAGACCAATAAACAGGCAGGTGGATACTGCACATTCATTTATGATTATGACAGCCCATTTATATTTGCCAATTTTAACGGCACCCAGGACGATGTAACAGTTGTTACCCACGAGGCAGGCCATGCTTTTCAATCTTACCAAAGCAGGCATTTTGATGCCCCTGAATTTAATTTTCCAACACCTGAAGCAGCAGAAATACATTCGATGAGCATGGAATTCATAACATGGCCCTGGATGGAATCATTCTTTGAAGAAGATATTGATAAATTTAAATTCTTCCACTTGGCGGATTCCTTGTGCTTTATACCCTACGGAGTGACAGTTGACGAATTTCAGCATATTGTTTATGAAAACCCGGATATGACTCCCGATGAAAGAAAAAAAGCATGGAGGGATATTGAAAAGAAATATACTCCCTATAAGGACTATGATGACAATGAATTTCTAAATAAAGGCACCTACTGGTTTAAGCAGGGACATATTTTTGCATTGCCCTTTTATTACATCGACTACACCCTGGCCCAAATTTGTTCATATCAATATTGGTTAAGGTTTATGGCAGACAGAGAAACAGCATGGAAAGATTATTTGAAAATATGTAATATAGGCGGGAGCAAATCCTTCCTTGATATATTAAAGACAGGATATTTATCAAGTCCCTTTGAAGAAGTAACTATAAGTCAGGTTGCATCAAAAATTAAAGAGTACCTGAATAATATTGATGATATGAAAATGTAAGGAAGGCAGCGCAGTTTCGGATACAAGTTTATTTGCTCGTTTAATCGCATAAATTTGTTGTCCGTTGCGAATGACCTGCCGCTATTTTTCAGAAAAAAACCTGAAAAACCATATCAGGTCAACTTATAAAAGGGACAGATTCTTTTATTGACCGATCAATAAAAGAATTTGTCCCTTTTATTAATTTTTATTAGTCCTGTTGAGGAGCCTCCACAGGGCATACGCTGGCACATGCTCCACAGTCAATACAAGTTTCAGCGTCTATTACATATTTGTCATCCCCGGCTGAAATTGCGCCTACTGGGCATTCAGGTTCGCATGCTCCACAGCTTATGCATGCATCTGTTATTTTATGAGCCATTAAAATTTCACCTCCCCCAATATGGTCATCTCTATTGTAGCACTATTTGCAAATATTTCAAAGTGTTTTTTAATAAATTATTTAATCTTCCAATTCCTTTAATACATCCAAATCTATGTCTATATCTTCAACTTTATGCTGTTTAGAGGCACCCCATTCCAAAACTTTCAGCCTGTCTCCTTCAATTTCTTCTGCTTCAATAGTACCATCGCTTTTTTCAACATTTACTTTTGCAGTTACAAATAAGGGATTGATATCAACAACTATTCCTGTTTTGTTTGTACCCACTACCTGCACTTTATCACCTATATCGGGAAGCTTTTTTATATTTTCTTCGTATACCAGGTGTTCATAATTCAGACAGCACATGAGGCGTGAGCATATTCCAGATATTTTAGCAGGATTCAAGGACAATTTCTGTTCCTTTGCCATTTTTATGGATACGGGATAAAATTCTCCTAAATATGATGAGCAGCACATATGCCTTCCGCAAGGTCCGATGCCTCCGATCATTTTAGCCTCATCTCTAACCCCGATCTGCCTAAGTTCTATTCTTGTTCGGAATATTGCCGCCAAATCCTTTACCAATTCCCTGAAATCTATTCGGCCGTCTGCGGTAAAATAAAAAATTACTTTATTGTTGTCAAAGGTGTATTCAATATCGATAAGCTTCATATCCAATCTATGCTCTTCTATTTTCTTAGAGCATATGTCAAAAGCTTCCTTTTCTTTCTCTTTGTTTTCACTGTTTATTCTTATATCTTCTTCTGTTGCAAGCCTCAATACCTTTTTCAATGGCTGGACTATGTTTTCTTCCCTGACCATCTTTGGACCCACAACAACCTGTCCGTATTCAATTCCTCTTATTGTTTCTACTATTACAAAATCTCCATTGTTAATCCATTTTTTCTCAGGATCAAAATAGTATATCTTGCCGGCTTTTTTGAATCTTACGCCAACTACCTTTATCATTTAAAGACCTCCTGAATCTTTAAAAGCATATTATCTACTGCCAATTTATAGTTAACATTGCTCTTTATATTGTCACTTGTATTTTGCAGAAATTCAACAATATCTGAATCTCTTTTCATATTTTTTCCGTGATTTCTTAAGAGGGGCATATAATCTTTGTTTATAACAAGGTCCTCCATATTGCCATTAACAAAAATCACATCTCTTATCCACATTATCATTATTTCTATTATTAAATCTATATTATCTTTTTCAACTTCAAAGTAATTTTCTAACTCATAAATTATTTCCGAATCCGAATTTATAATTCTGTCAAAAACTTTAATAATTTCCTGGCGTTTCTTTAAAATATCATCCTTGCCTTCAATTATGTCAACTGCCTTATTTAGTATTCCTTTTGAATAGCTTGCCGCCAAGTCAACGCTGTTTGTGTCATAACCCTTTAAATATGACTTTATCGTTTTCTTGCTGACATTTCTTAATTTGACCTCCTGACACCTGGATACAAGAGTTGGAAGAAGCAGATTTGAATTTATTGTCAAAAGTATCATAACCGTATCCCCCGGCGGCTCTTCCAAGGTTTTTAAGAATGTGTTGGCTGCCTGGGGAGTCATCAAATGAGCGTCTTTAATTATATAGACCTTTCTTTTTGCTTCATAGGGTCTTTTGTATATTGAGTTTACCAGCTCGTCAACATCCTCCCTTTTAATGCTTTTCCCATCTTCATTTATAATATGCAGATCAGGGTGATTGTAAGAATTTACCTTTATGCAGCTCTTGCATTCATTGCAGGGCTCCATGCTAAAATTTAAGCACAAGAGTGACTGGGCAAATACTAATGCAAGCTTATACTTACCCATCCCTTCAGGTCCTTCAAATAAATAGCAGTGGGATACCTGTTTATTGTTAATTGACTTGATCAAGGATGTTTTTATTTCTTCCTGACCTGCCGTCTGGCTGTAGAGCATAGCTTCCCCCTAAATCTTTTCAAACCTGTCTACGGGAGTTACAAACACAACAGCTCCACCCATTGTAACCTCAATAGTCTGTGGTAAATAACCTCCTACGGTGCTGAATGAACTGGGTGGTATGGCAGCTGTGACTTTCTTCTTTGTCCTGCAAATTTTTCTTATTATTTCAATAGCATCATCAACCTTATCATCTTCAATCCCTGAAATCACAGTTGTGTTTCCTGAGCTTAAAAAGCTTCCGGTTGATGACATCTTGGTGGAAGAAAAACCATTTTCTCTAAGTGCGGATATCAGTTTGTTGGCATCATCGTTTTGCACTATTATAGTTATCAGCTTCATAAGAACCCTCCTTATATTGTTAATAGAGCTTTTATATCTTTAAATATTTCATCGATTGTCCTTTCACCGTCGATTACAATAATTTCAGGAAAATGCGATGAAAGCTCTTTATATCCTTCGTATACGTTTTTGTGAAAAGAAATGTCCTCGTTTTCAAGCCTGTCTCCCCCGTCGATAGAAAGCTTTCTTTTCAATGCCTTTTCAGGATCCACATCCAAAAGAATCACCAGATCCGGCTTAACCCCTGCTATGGCAAAATCATTTATTCTCTTTACCTCATCAATACCAAGGCCTCTTCCAAGGCCTTGGTATACTAAACTTGAATAAACATATCTTTCGCTTATTACAACTTTCCCTGCTTTAAGCCAGGGAATTATTTTTTCAGATACCAGCTGTGCTCTCGACGCGGCATAAAGCAAAGCTTCTGTTCTGTAGTCCATTTCTATGTTGTCTCTGTCCAAAATCAGGTCTCTTATTTTCTCGCTGATTTTGGTTCCTCCAGGCTCCCTGGTAAACTCAATCGAACGGCCCTTTTCACTGAAGTATTTCCCTATTCTCTCGGCCATTGTAGATTTTCCTGAACCGTCAGAGCCTTCCAGTACTATAAATCTTCCTTCCATTTAACAACTCTCACTTGATTATTTTTGTTTACGCCATTTACGTTAATGCCGTTTTCAAGCATGATTTTTACATAGTCAATTGTTTCTTGAACAATTATTTCTCCCGGGCATACAAGGGGTATTCCCGGAGGATATGGTATGATAAATTCTGCTGCTGTCTTGCCAATGGCATCATACATATCAAGAAGTATATTTTCCGCATAAAAGGCCTTCCTCATTTTCCTTTCATGCTGAAGCTGAGGAAATGCTTCAATTTGAACAACTTCTCTCTTTTCCTTGCTTTTGGATTCCTCAATATATATTTCTTTTACTGCATCAAAAAGTCTGTTTATATCTTCAGGTTCATCAGTTGCCGTAACATAGCCGACGGTATACTGTAAGTCAGCAAATTCCATTTGAATTCTATATTTATATCTTAATATATCCTGAAGCTCAGTACCTGTTATTCCAAGCTCACTCATGCTGATAACAGCACGTGTTGCATCAAAATCATACAAACCTTCGCCGATTAAAAAGTCATCTTCAAGCACATTGATTCCCATATCTCTCAGTTCCAATGTCCTTCTTTTAAATACCTCGATATTTCTCTTTAATCTCTCTTCTCCGTGCTCCTCCATCCAATGAACTGCATTTTCTATTGATGCCATCAAAATATAGGATGGTGAAGTTGTTTGAAGCATTCTCAGCATTGTTTCAATATTATTGACATTTACCCTGTCAGAGCATATGTGTAAAATTGATCCCTGAGTAAGGCAGGGCATGGTTTTATGGGTGCTTTGGGTAACTATGTCCGCTCCTGAGCTTTCAGCTGAAGGCGGCAGTAGATCCCTGCAAAAATGCAGATGTGAACCGTGTGCTTCGTCTATCATCAAAATCTTATCATGTTTATGTACTATTTCAGCTGCTTTTTTTACATCAAAACAAATACCGTAAAATGTAGGGTATGTCAGTACAACCATTTTTATATCCGGATTATCGGTAAGCATTTGATCAAGTTTATCCAAGCTTATGCTGAAATTCAAACCATATTTCTTATTGAATTCCGGATATAGGTAAAACAGTTTCAAATCTCCCAATATGCAGGCATTGTAAACCGACTTGTGACAATCTCTCTGAACGAGTATTTTATCTCCCGGGTTTGTACAAGCCATAATTGCCGAAATAATTCCGCCGGATGTTCCGTTTACAACCATGTATGATTTTTTACTGCCGTAAACTCCTGAAATATATTTCATTGCATCCTTTAAAAAACCGGTTGGATAATGTAAGTTATCCGTTCCAATTGTTTCAGTAATGTCAAAAAAGTTTAGGTTTTTTCCCAGTTCACCTAAAATTTCCGGTTTGCCCTTATGGCCCGGCATGTGGAAATTTGTATCTACTTCGCTTCGATACTGTTTAATACCAGAAATAATATTAAGTTTTTCCATCTTTTTATCTCCCGTTTATTGATGTATAAATTTCTCATCTGTTTATATTTTCGGGATTAGTGCTTCAGCTCCTTTTGATTTATGATTTTTTATTTCTTTTTTTTGAAATACTGTTGGTGGTATGAACAGTTTCAACCGTAAGTACCACCGATATGGAAAAGAACATCATTGCAATTGAAAATAGTAAAATATATTCAAGCCACATACAATCACCTTCCTGAACACATTATATAACAGCATAATACCATTGTCCAATAAAACTTAAGTGCTTATTTATATTAATAGTTTAACCAGCAATAAAGCAATAAATCCCGGTACGCCCAAAATTCCTATAATAAGAGCGGTAATTTCGTTTACTCCTACATAAACACCTGTATACTGCCCGAAATAATTGAATATAATCAGTATTACAGCTCCTATGAGGGAGTTTAAAAGTATTCTTCCCAAAAATTTTAGCGGTTTGAAAAATATCCAGGATGTCATGAAAACAAGCATTATTCCCGCTGTATAAGCTAATATTATACCTAAATCTGCTCCAGTCACGTCAACCTCCATATTTAATAATCCGGAAAACCCGGTTTATTAATTTTATGAAGTTGTCCCTATATTTATGTCATATCGATACATTAAGTATAATATCAATAAAATTTCAATTTTAGCCTGTATGTCAACCAGGTTATTAAGCTAAATTTCTTCTTCCTTTTCTGTTTCCTTTTTTATTTCTTCCTGTTCAGCCGGCACATCTTTAAAATTTGTTTTTAATTTTTTGGGTACTTCTACATATTTATTGACTAAAAGCGCAATTATTATACCGATTGAAGTATCCAGCACCCTGTTGAAGGTATATAGCATGTACCCCTCTTCATGATTCTTGGAAATCACTACAACCAGGTATACAACGCAGCAAATAGAAACTGCCTGTTTCATATTTATTGATACGCATATTTGAATCAAAAATATGATTCCTAAGGGAATAATAAAAATTAAAATCCTGTCATCAAAAAAGGAATTGATTATATACAGTACCAGGGCTGCCGACAAACCTCCCAGCATTGTTCCTATAATTCTTGACATCCCTATTTTTACAGAATCCACTATCGTATTCTGTACGCAAATTACGGCAGCTATGCAGGCAAATAAGGCATTGCCCCTGTTAACAGCTTCAAAAAACAATAGACATAAAAAAACTGAAATTGCTGTTTTAATATTGCGCATGCCTATTTTTATCACGTTTATCCTCCGGATATTTAATGAATTAATTGGAATTATACATATTGTAAATAATATTTATGAATTTGTCCAGTAATAAATAATATTTTACACAAGTAAGAAAATGTATTATAAT
>JAGOIH010000055.1 GCA_017995755.1 Sedimentibacter sp.
GCAGGTGCTGCAACAATAACTGCTCTTGACAATACAAATATTGTTCTGTCTAACAATGATGTATAAATTATTCTTCCTGCCTGGGGTGCCCTGTAGGGAGGAAGTTCCAGTGTAAATGTAGAAGGAATTCCTTTTAAAATCGTTTTAGACAATAAAAAGGATACAGTCAAGGTTGCAAAAACACCCATAAGAACCATCAAAGTAATAAACAAAGCAGGTATGATGCTGTCAATAAATGTGCCTGTAAATGCAAAAAATGCAGCCGATAAAACTATTATCAGAGGAAACCTTCCGTTGCAGGGAACAAGGTTATTGGTTATGATGGCTATTAATCTTTCTCTTGGAGAGTCTATAATTCTGCATCCTATAACTCCTGCAGCATTGCACCCGAATCCCATACACATGGTGAGGCACATTTTCCCGTGGGCGCCTGCTTTTTTAAACATATGGTCCAAATTAAAAGCAACTCTTGGAAGATACCCCAAGTCTTCAAAAAGAGTAAAAAGCGGGAAAAATATCGCCATAGGGGGAAGCATTACCGAAACAACCCAGGCAAGACTGCGGTACATTCCATCAACTAAAATACCCCTAATAAAATCATTTGCTCCCAAGCTGATAAAAGCAGCATCCAATTTATACTGGAAAACAAACAATATATCAGCTAAAATCTGTGAGGGCATATTTGCCCCTGTAATTGTAATCCAAAAAATCAGCCCCAGCAGAGCAAGCATAATAGGTATGCCGAACTTTTTTGATGTTATGATATCATCAATTTTTTTGTCCCTGTTAAGCTTGTTAATATCCTCCTTTACATATTTTTGTTTTAATCTGTTGGCATAATTATAATTATCCTCAGAAATTTTTTCTCTTATTTCTTCATCCTGATTAAAATATAGCAATTCTTCAGCTCCATCCACGGTGCTTTTATGTGCTGTTTTTTCAATTAAATTTTTTAACTCATCCATGCCCTGGCCGCTTCTGGCAGAAGTTAAGACAAGGGGTATGCCCAGTTCATTTTCCAAACCTTCTTTGTCTATTATAATATTTTTTTTCCTAGCTTCATCTATAAGGTTTATGCAAAGGATTATCCTGTTTGTAAGCTCCGATACCTGGAAGGCCAGGTTTAAATTTCTTTCAAGGCATGTGGCGTCTGCAACCACAACCACTGCATCATAATTGCCGTGACATAAAAAATCCCTGGTAACTTCTTCATCTTTAGAAGCGGTAAATAATGAATAGGACCCTGGGAGGTCTACCATTATATATTCATTTTCATTGTATTTAAACTGTCCCCTTGCAGAGACTACTGTTTTGCCGGGCCAGTTTCCAGTATGCTGGTTAAGTCCCGTCAAATAATTGAAGACTGTACTTTTTCCTGTATTTGGGTTGCCTGCCAAGGCTATTATATACTGTTTATCTTTTTTTTCTATTTCATAAATATCTTTTAATGATTCCAACCTTACTGATTGTGCTGTAAGTCCCATGATGCCGCCCCCTTACAAAACCTCAATCAACCTTGATTCTTCGTTTCTCAGGGCAATCATTGCCCCCCTTATCCTGTAAACGGTTAGATTATTTTTTGGACCCTTTCTTAAGACTTCCACATCTGCACCTTTTGTAAGCCCTAAAGCAAGAAATCTTTCCTTTAAATAATCCCTGGCTGAGTTCTGCTCAACCTTTACTGTTTTTCCAACACCAACATCAACTAATTTCATACCAAGCTCCTGTAATATTTAAAATTTAATTGCATAGAATTTTTTAGGATAATTTAGCCTAAGCTAACATTCTTAAACCATAATATGACATTGCAGAAATTTTGACACAAATTGGGGAGGATTTTATGAAGGAAGAATTCTATACCCTGAAGGGCTATAAAATAAAAAATGAAGAAGTGCTCTCATCCTCCATGGAGGATTATATAGAAATGATATACAGGTTGTCACTAAAATCAGATGAAGTTAGAGTTAGCGACCTGTCACAGGCCTTGAATGTACAGCCACCTTCAACCACCAAAATGATAAAAAGACTTGCAAAGGGCAATTATGTTTTTTACGAAAAATACGGATGCATCAGGCTTACAGAAAAAGGAAAAGATATAGGCGGCAGATTGCTGGAAAGGCACAGGATAATCTTTGAGTTTCTGGAATGCATAGGAATAAAGGAAAACATTTTGGAACAGACTGAAATAATTGAACATGCAGTAAATAAAGAAGTTTTAGGCAGGTTAAATAAACTTACGAAATTTTTAAAAGACTGCAAAGCATGGTGACATACCTTTAACTGTCCTGTCCCATGAACGCCTTAGTATTTTAAATATCCCTTCTTTGAATTACACTGATTTCGATAGTTAAGCAGTTTAGACAGGCTCACGGATTATCAATGATTGGGGACATTCCTCTGCCATCAGAGGTTATTACAATGGCAGAGATATGTCCCCATACCTATTTATTTCATTTATCATTAACTTATTTACCTCTTTTGAATAACATAGTGTAAAGAGTTACAGTTTAATGGAGGTAAGGATGGAATATATTTGTGAGCTTAAAAATATCTCTAAAAGATTTCATACAATAAATAACGAGACAAAGGCAATTGACGATATTTCTTTTAAGGTTAAGAAAGGTGAGATAGTTTCTATAGTTGGACCTTCCGGCTCGGGAAAATCAACGGTTCTGTCCCTTATAGCAGGCCTTGAAAAACCCTCTGAAGGGGAAGTAATTGTTAATACCAAAAGTATCGGCTTTATGTTTCAAAAGGACCAGTTATATGAATGGAGGACTGTCTATAAAAACTGTCTTCTCGGCTTGGAAGTAAGGAAGATGGATAATGAAGAAAATAAGATAAAAGTGAAAAAAATGCTTGAAAAATATGGATTGACGAATTTTAAAAACCATTATCCCAGCCAGCTGTCAGGAGGAATGAGGCAAAGGGCCGCATTGGTCAGGACTTTGGCAATTGAGCCTGACCTCTTGTTATTGGATGAACCTTTTTCTGCATTGGACTATCAGACAAGACTAGAAATTGGTGATGAAGTGGGAACAATTTTAAGAAATGAAAAAATCAGCACAATACTTGTAACTCATGACATACCCGAAGCTGTTAGCATTTCCGACAGAGTTATAGTTTTCACTGAAAGACCCGCTAATATTAAAAAGGAATATAATATAGAATTTGAGGAGTGCTTAGGTGAAAGAACGCCCATGAAATGCAGAAACACCTTGGTTTTTGGCGAGTATTTCAGAAATATATGGAGGGATTTAGATGTGGAAAAAGAAAAATAAACAGGTTGCATTCATTTCAAAAGAACACGATGAATACTTAAAGTCAATAAATAAGGAAAAAATATTCATAAGGAATACTCAGGTTTTAATTTTTGTTTTTGGAATAATATTTTGGGAAACAGCAGCCAGGAATAATCTGATAGATACATTTCTTACAAGCAGTCCGGGAGCAATTTTTGAACTGATTGTTAAATTTGTTGGTGATGGAAGCCTGTTTAAACATTTATACATTTCAACAATGGAGACTATAGGCGGATTTTTCGCGGGTACCCTGGGAGGCTTATTGATTGCAATACTTTTGTGGTGGTTTAGAAAGCTAGCCAGGATACTGGACCCTTACATTGTTATTTTAAACAGCCTTCCTAAAACAGCCCTGGCTCCCATAATTATATTGTGGGTAGGAATGGGTTATTCAGGAATAATTGCAACTGCTGCATCTATATCCATTGTTGTGACTATAATGACATTGTACACGGGATTTGCCGGTGTAGAGACAGATAAAATTACACTGTTGAAAACAATGGGAGCAAATAAGTTTCAAATTTTAAAAAAGGTAATAATTCCTGCCAATATACCAAATATTTTAAGCGTTATAAAAGTCAACATAGGGTTATCCTGGATTGGAGTTATAGTAGGAGAATTCCTTGTTTCGAAAGCAGGGATCGGATATTTGATATTGTATGGCAGCCAAACCTTTAAACTAGACCTGGTAATGATGGGGGTATTTGTTTTAGGAGTAATAGCTGCAATAATGTATTTTTTCTCTTCCTGGATGGAGAAAACTATAATTAAATATTGATAAATGCACTGATTTGCACTATAATGTATTAAAGAAATTTCACTTTATACAAAATTTATACAGAGAGCAGGGATGAAATGGAGTTAGGTGATAAAATAAGATCATTAAGGCAAAAGCAGAAAATCAGCATAGAGAACCTGTCTGAAATGTCAGGGCTGAGCAAGGGATTAATAAGCCAGATAGAAAGAGATATTACAGGGCCTTCGGTTGCTTCCTTGTGGAAAATTTCAAAAGCCCTTAATGTAACCATGAATTACTTTTTCGATGAATATAATGGCCTTAATCAAGCTGTGCTTAAGGATGAAAGAAAAAAGATAATTATTGGAAAAGGAAGCAGAACATATGAACTCCTTAGTCCCGACCTGAAAAAACAAATTGAAATGCTGATGATTGAAATTAATCCAAACGAGAAACCTGAAACTGAGCTGATATCACATGAAGGCGAAAAATGCGGAGTAGTAATCAAGGGGACCCTGAGAGTTATATCAGGCAGCAAAGTATACGACCTGAATGAAGGAGACAGTATATATCTTGACAGCACGATTCCCCATAAATACATTAATACAGGAGAAGAAATATCTGTTTCGGTATGGGCATTGGTCCCGCCGAGTTTTTAAGGAAACATTCTTGATTCATCCCATCTGCGCTACCTCTTCCGAGGTAGCTTTTGTTTTGAATTCCATCATTTTTGCATCTTGAAACATAATTTAAATTATGATAAACTAAATCAGAAAATTCAAAGAGAGGTGCATTACATATGACAGCTGCTAAAGTATTCTACCCGCTGATATTTTTTGTAATATTATACTTTTTATTCAATAACACCAGAAATCGGATGAAATATATGAAAGAAGGCATGGAAGTCCTGCTTTTATTGAATGAGGATGATAAAACAGTTCATTTGCTGAGCAGACTTTTGATGGCAGTAATGATATTGATAACTGGAATAATGATTAGGGGATTGATGGAAACAAAAACATATACAGGAGAAGATATAATGGTTTTGGCAGTGCTTCCCGTGCTGGTTATTGCATTATATGTGCCACTGTCCAGGAAAACATTGATTTCAACATTGGGAATACACAAAAGATCAAACCTAGTTAGATGGGAAAATATTAAAGGTATCAATTATCTTAAACCGGATGTAAAAAATAAAGTAAAGGTGAAAATTATTTATATGATGATGAACAAGGAAACCAGCATTAATCTTACATTTTTGAATGATGAAGAACAATTGGAGAAGTTCAGGGAATATGCCAAAACTTACAGAAATACCAAAAAGAAGGATAAGAAAAGTGGCAGGTAAATTTATAGACAGTCATGCACATCTTGATGATGATAGATTTGAAGGAGACAGGGATGAAATAATTAATTCACTGTATGACAATGATATAGAAGCTGTGCTAAATCCCGGTGCAGATTTAAAATCATCAAAGGACGCTGTATTAATAGCAGAAAAATACCCCTTTATATACGCAGCCGTAGGATGTCATCCTCATGACAGCAAGTATATGAGTGATGAAAGTATGAATATATTCAAAGAAATGGCGAAAAATAACAAGGTGATAGCTATAGGCGAAATAGGTCTTGATTACTATTATGACAATTCAGACAGAGTCACTCAGAGAAAATGGTTCAGGGAGCAGATTCGGCTGGCAAAGGAATTAGATCTTCCATATATTGTACATGACAGAGATGCTCACGAGGATATTTTGAATATTATGAAGGAAGAATATTATGACGGTGTCAGGGGGATAATGCACTGTTATTCCGGAAGCGTGGAGTTGTCAAGAGAATTTTTAAAGCTTGGATTTTACATATCCCTGGGTGGACCTGTTACATATAAAAATGCAAGAGTGCCTAAACTGGTTGCAAAGGAAGTTCCCTTTGACAGGCTTTTAATTGAAACAGATTCGCCTTATTTAACACCTGCACCCTTCAGAGGTAAAAGAAACGAACCAAAATATGTAAAATACGTTGCTGAAGAAATAGCTGGAATAAGAAATTTATCAGTTGATGACTTATCAGAAAAAACAAGGGAGAATTTCAAAAGATTATTTAATCTGAGGCAGGGGACATAGAATGTCCCCGTATTTATTATGAAGCTGAATAGAAATTTTTACAACAGGGATGCCCGCATTGTGGGGGAAGACTTAATCGGGAAAATCTTAGTAAGAAAATACGATGATATTGTCATAAAATCAAGAATTGTTGAAACTGAAGCATATATAGCTGCAATAGACAAGGCAAGCCATGGTTATGGAGGGAAGATAACACCCCGCACAAAGATTATGTTTGGACCTCCGGGATATGCATATGTGTATTTTATTTATGGCATGTATTATTGTCTGAACTTCGTCACTGAAGAGGAAGGAACCTGCAGCGCTGTTTTAATAAGAGCGGCTGAACCCTTAATTAATGAAGAAGAAATGAGTATTAACAGATACAACAAAAATCTCAATGAACTTACAAATTATCAGAAAAGAAATATTTCAAACGGTCCCGGAAAACTTTGCAATGCTTTAAAAATTACAACAGACCACAATGGAATAGATTTGACCGGTGATGAAATTTATGTTGAAGATGACGGCTTTAAGGGTTTTGAAACCGTAATAAGCAAACGTATAAATATTGACTATGCCGAGGAAGCAAAAGATTTTTTGTGGAGATATACAATTCATTATAATAATGCTTGACAAATAGGAATAATATAAATATAATTTGGCTATCAAAGTAATTGGGGTGGTTTGATGAGTAATCATGAAACGGTAAATGAAATACTTGTACGACTTTTTGCCAACATTTTGGACATTGAAGAAAAATGCCTGAAGATAGGCGAGTTTTCTGATTTATCCATAACAGAAATGCATGTAATAGACAACATTGGTATGACAAACGAACGCACCATGTCTGATACAGCCAAAGCTGTAAAAGTTACTTCAGGAACATTGACAACTGCCATAGACAATCTTATCAATAAAGGATATGTAGAAAGGCGCCGCTCATCAGAAGACCGAAGGGTAGTAAAAATAAGACTGACAGAAAAAGGCAGAGAAGCATTCAAATCCCATGAAGAGTTTCATAAGGATCTGGTAATAAGCGGATTGCAGCAGTTGGACAGCCATGAAGAAGAAGTATTAATCAAGGTGCTTTCAAACATTGACGTATTTTTCAGCGAAAAATATAAATATGCAGGATGGTAGACCGACACAAATAAATTACCAAAGGGGACAAGACTGTACCCATAATTACGCACAATTACTTTTATAGTCCAAATATTTGATTATAGAAAGAGGTTAATATGAGTATTAGAATCGTAATAGACAGCACGTCTGATGTAACAGATGAAATAATTGAAAAATACAATTTGAAAGTGGTTCCATTAACCGTTAATTTTGAAAAGCAATCATATTTAGACAAAATTGAACTATCTTCCAAGGAATTTTTTGAAAAACTTGCAGCTGCAGATAAGCTTCCAACTACAACTTTGGTTTCACCGGGGGCATTTGTTGAAACATTCAGTGAAATATTGCTGGAAGGGGATAAGGTGCTGGGTCTTTTTGTTGCTTCGGAATTTTCAGGAACATATGATTCGGCTCGAATGGCCAGGAATATGATAGGCAGCGACGATATTCACATAATAGACACAAGAAGCGTATGTCTTGGTTCATTTGCACTTATATTGGAAGCAATAGAATTAGTAAAAGAAAATAAAACCATCGAAGAAATAGTTGAAATATTAAATCGTCTTAAGGAAAAGATAGTTGTTGTAGCTGCTCTTGACACATTAAAGTACCTTGAAAAAGGCGGGAGACTTTCAAAAGGGCAGGCGGTTGTTGGCTCTCTGTTAAACATAAAACCAATCGTTGCAATTAAAGACGGGGAAATTAAAGTGATAGAAAAACTAAGAGGCAAAAATAAAACTGTCAAATGGTTTGATGAATGGATAGAAAAGAATAATTATGACTTATCCGACAAAACAGTGCTCTTGTTTCACGGAAATGCTTACAACCAATTAAAGCTTTTAAGAGAAACAATCGAAGATAAATATAAAATAAAAAATATAATCGAAAATGAAATCGGACCTGTTATCGGAACCCACTCAGGTCCCGGGGTACTAGGGATGGGATTTTTAAACAAATAACAAAAAGAGGGGGACCAGTGTGTCCCCCCTGCCATGCCTTACCAAACTTATATTATTGTCAATACGGTTTTTCCTTCATCATTTACATCTACATTAACTGAAGAATTTTCCTTTAAAACACCTCTTAAATATGCTTCTGAGATTTCGTCTTCAACATACTTTTGGATAGCCCTTCTCAGCGGTCTTGCCCCAAACTTTGTATTATATCCCTTTTCAAGTATGTGGTCCTTCATTTTATCACTGACACTTATGGTTATTTTCTTTTCTTCAGCATCTTTTTTAACCTCTTTAAGCATCAGGTCAACTATTTCGCTTAATTCTTCCCTGCTTAATTCACTGAAAACTATTATATCATCAATACGGTTTAAGAATTCAGGTCTGAATGTCTGCCTCAGGGCATCCTTTATTTTGGATTCCATTGCCTCGTAATCCGTGTTTCCGAAACCAATCCGGTTAGCCTTGATTGACGTACCGGCATTGGAAGTCATAATTACTACTGTATTTTCGAAGTTTACAGTCCTTCCCTGATTGTCTGTAAGCCTTCCGTCTTCCAATATCTGCAGCAGTATATTAAATACATCCTCATGGGCTTTTTCAATTTCATCCAATAATATTACCGAATATGGCTTTCTTCTTACTTTCTCCGTTAAGAACCCAGCCTGATCAAAACCCACATATCCGGGAGGAGCTCCTATAAGCTTGGAAACAGTGTGTTTTTCCATATATTCCGACATATCAAGCCTTATCATTGCCTCCTCATTTTCAAACAGCTCATAAGCCAGGGTCCTTGCAAGCTCAGTCTTGCCCACGCCGGTAGGTCCTACGAATATGAATGAAGACGGTTTTTTCTTTTTCTTAAACCCTGAACGGTTTCTTCTTATTGCCTTTGCAAGACTTGTAACCGCAGGATGCTGTCCCACTACTCTTCTGTGAAGCCTTTCTTCCAGATGCAATAATTTATCAGCTTCATCTTCGCTTATTTTCTGCACCGGAATTTTTGTCCAGGCTTCAATAACATAAGCAATATCCTCTTCAGTCAAAAGAATATTTTCGTATTCCTTGGATAAGTCATTTAATTTTGCTTCGATTCTGATTTCGGTTACCTTTAAATCTGCAGCTCTTTCATAGTCGTCGTTTTCAGCAGCTTCTTCCTTTTCTTCCCTTATTCTGCTAAGCTCCGACCTTAAAGCTTCCAACTCAACCAGGCCCTTGTTTTTCAAGTTTGCCCTTGAGCCTGCTTCATCTATAACATCAATTGCTTTATCAGGCAGAAACCTGTCTGTAATATACCTTTCAGACATAATAACCGCCTGTTTTACAATTTCATCAGTTATCTTTACATTGTGATAATGTTCATAGTAATCCTTGATTCCTTTTATAATTTCAATGGTATCTTCTACGGAAGGCTCATCTACCATTACAGGCTGGAATCTTCTTTCAAGGGCAGTATCCTTTTCAACATGCTTTCTGTATTCATCCAAAGTGGTGGCACCTATTATTTGCACCTCACCCTTTGCAAGTGCCGGCTTAAGTATGTTGGCAGCATTCATAGCTCCCCCTTCAGCTTCCCCCGCACCAACAATATTATGAAGTTCATCTATTACAATTACAATATTTCCGGCTTTTTTGGCCTCATCAATAATTGCCTTCATCCTTGCTTCAAACTGGCCTCGAAATTGCGTGCCAGCCACAACGGCAGTCAAGTCAAGAAGGTAAATTTCAGTGTTGAAAAGTTTTACAGGCACCTGCTTCTCAGCAATTCTTACGGCTAATCCTTCCGCTATGGCAGTTTTACCTACACCCGGCTCACCGATTAAAACCGGATTGTTTTTAGACCGTCTGTTAAGTATTTGAACAACCCTGTCAA
>JAGOIH010000005.1:0-16852 GCA_017995755.1 Sedimentibacter sp.
CCGTCGGGATTTATTGCCTTAACTCCAACAACACGGCCGTCTTCTTGAATCAGGCTTTCACCTTTAGTTTCATATAAAATTTCTACTTTATCCATCTTTGAAATATGGTCTAGGTATGTATTTATTATACCCGAACCCAAAGGAGCGCTTGTATTGTGTGAACGTGGATGTAAAGCACCCGGAGCTTGAATTACTTCAGGATCAAATACATTACCTAATTCCTTCAGCCAGTTTAAACCGTCAAGAGCATTAAATGCCAAGATTCTGACAAGTTCAGGATTTGCTATATTGTCTCCTCCTGCCAAGGTCTGCTCCATAAACAGTTCCGGTGAGTCTTCAATACCCTGTTTTGCCTGCATTTCAGGTTCAGGAGAATTATATACGCCGCCGCTTACTAAAAGATTGCCCCCTGCAAATCCATTTGTTTCAAGTACTATAACGGATGCATCTGCCTGTCCTGCTGTAACAGCAGCTGCCAAGCCCGTTCCGCCGGCACCTATTATAACTATGTCAGCTTCTCTTTCTGATTTAATATCGCGGGCTATTTTGTATTCTTGTGAAAACTGATCCTTTGCAGCTCCTGCTTCCTCTAAAGCTTTTTGAACAATTGTCATCAAGCTTCCTGAAGATATGGTAGCACCGGATACTGCTTCCACATTGGTACTTTGACCTTCAATTATTCGCTGAGATACAACTTCCAAAGCAACCTTTCCGACTCCAACAGTTTCAAAGTCTTTTACAACTTCTATATCGTTGATTTTTTCATCTTTAACAGTTACTTTTACTCTCATCTTGCCTCCAAAACCTACACCCTCAACTTCATAGGTACCTGATTTTATTCCCTCAGGCTCCTCTGCAGCAGGCGGTTCTTCTGCAGGCGGTTCTGCCGGCGGAGCTTCTGCAGCAGGCTGTGTACATGCTGCCATTGAAGCAACCATCATTAAAGCAATTAATAATGAAACTAATTTCGTCAATCTTGTTTTTTTCATGCTTTCTTTCCTCCATTTTGATATAAATATTCTTTTCAAATCTTTTTTAATTCTTATATTATATAGCAATTTTCATGCCAAATAATTTTATTAATTTCTTGCAGATTTTTATCGAATAAGTGTCAACTTTTTTGTCACTTTGTTACATCTGTAACAGGAACATGTGTAACATTTATGAAATTTTCGCTATAAAGCCATTAGAATTGCACTGAATATCTCCATAAAAAAACTGCCCTTTGGATGAATCATATCAAAGCGGCAGCTTAATTTATAAGTTCAATTCTTTAATTTTTCTATACAAGGTCATGCGTGAAATATCCAAGTGGTTTGCTGCGAGGGTTTTATTCCCCTTACATTCATTGATGACTTGTTTTATTTTTTCTGATGTAAGTTGTTTTTCATTTATTTCCTGTTTACTTTTTTCAAGTTCTTGTTTATTGTCAGTAATGTGAATTTCGTTGGATGTAATAATGAAGTTGCTGCTAATCAAGACTGCCCTGTTTATAACGCTTTTTAATTCGCGCACATTGCCGGGCCATGAATATTCCATCAATACTTTAACAGCATCTTCTGACAGCTTTAATTCATTTGATTTCAGCTTCATAAAATGTTCGGCAAGCAGTATAATATCATCTCCTCTTTCCCTCAGTGTTGGAAGATGAAGCTCTACTCCATTCAGTCTGTAGTAAAGGTCTTTACGAAAATTGCCTTTTTTTACTTCTTCTCTTATATCCTTATTGGTAGCGCATATGATTCGAAGATTTACCGGTATGGCCTTATTTGAACCTACCCTGGTAATTGTACCTTCCTCTAATGCTCTCAAAAGATAAATCTGCATATCAACTGGCATTTCGCATATTTCATCAAGAAACAGGGTTCCACCGCTTGATGCTTCAATTTTTCCAATCCTGCCGCCCTTTTGAGTGCCTGTAAAAGCTCCTTCAACGTATCCGTATAATTCCGATGAAATTAACTCCTTGGGTATTGCCCCGCAGTTTACCGGCAGAAAGGTTTTATCTTTCCGGCTGCTTCTATTATGAATAGCACGGGCTAATACTTCTTTGCCCGTTCCTGTATCGCCGGTAATCAATACAGGCATGTCCGAATCGGAAAATTTATAAGCTAAATTAATCACATTGTTAAATGACGGATTTTTGCCGATTATGCATTTGAATTCTCCGCAATCGCCCGTTGCTTTATAGTTGTTTATTATATTGGCAAATGAGTTTTCTTTTTGAAAATATTGAATTGCATTTTGGATTTTCTCGGCTTCGCTGATGGTCCAGTTCAGAGTATGTGCAGGGACAATATCTTTGTGTGTTGTGAGAGTCAGAACTCCCAGTACAATTCCTGAAGATGGTTCTCTTATGAGTGCAGATGAACTGTTTAATGTATGTGCTGTTTTGCAATAGTGTTCGGTTGCATAAATTTGTATGGGTTTCCAGGTGTATAATGATGTACCAATGCTGTTGGTACCGCAATCGCTTTCACTCAGGCTCGACCCCGGTATGGCACTAATTAAGCAGTACTTCTCCTGCATAGCTTTTCCTGCTCTTATGGACATGATAATACCTCTTTCATTGCTGAAGGAGACAGCCATATTTTCATCGTGGAATACTTTATATATATTATCCAGGAATGAATCTATAATCCTGTATAAATCATATTTACTTTCTTTTTCAGCTGCAAGCTCAGATTTGTTCAATCTGAGAGGCGCCTTTTTCAAGTCAAATGGTACTTTCATCTGCTTTGATCTTTTCCACGATTCAAATACTGGTTTCCGGGGTAAATTAAAATCAGGGATAACTTCACCTTTAATGAAATTCTCCCATGCTGATTCTATTTTTTTTAATGTTGATTCATAATTTTGCACTGACAAAAAAGGAAAATCATCCTTTTTAAGCATTTATAGTCCACCTTCATCACTTAATTTTTATTATGAAACATTTTTTATTATACGATTTTTAAATGATTTTGTCAACGGTGACGTTTCATGCCAATTTGGATTTTTGAATAATTTTGTTGCTCCACTTTGTACACCTGTCTCCGAAATACCCTATGATATTATTATTTTCATAAATTTTTACCACCTCGCATTTATTTGGGCACCCTTCGCATTCAAAGCTTCTAGAAAATATATTGTTATCTGCAAGCTTCAAGCCCCTGAAATTTGTTTCGCCGGTCTTTTTTACCTTTTCACCGGCAATAATAGCAGCACCTATAGCTCCCATCATACTGTAATTTTCAGGGACAAATATTTCAAATCCCAGCTCGTTTTCAAAGGCCTTTTTCATACCCTTGTTTGCAGCAACTCCCCCCTGAAATAAAACCTTTGGGAGAATTGTTTTGCCTTTGCCAATATTATTTAAATAGTTCCTCACAAGGGCATCACAGAGCCCCCTTATTATTTCTCCATGATTGTAACCCAGCTGCTGCTTATGTATCATGTCTGATTCTGCAAATACAGCGCACCTGCCGGCGATACGCACGGTTGAGCTCGCGGTCATGGCATAATCTCCAAAGTCTTCAATAGGTATGTCAAGCCTTTCTGCCTGCCTGTCTAAAAATGACCCGGTGCCTGCGGCACAAACGGTGTTCATGGCAAAGTCGCTGACTATTCCATTATTTATAATAATTATTTTTGAATCCTGCCCGCCAATTTCGATAATGGTTTTAACGTCCTTGTCAATTTCCAGGGCTGCCGTTGCATGGGCGGTTATTTCATTTTTAGCGGCATCTGCCCCTATTATTGCAGAGGCAATCATTCTTCCACTGCCGGTAGTTCCCGCTGCACAAATTTCCCTGTCCTCATATTTGCTTTTTAAAATTTTAAACCCTTCCTGAACAGCTTTAATAGGGTTTCCCTTCGTTCTTAAATATATCTTTTCAACTAGGAAATAATCTTCATCGATAAGGGCAATGTCCGTGCTTACTGAGCCTACGTCAACTCCCATATAATACATTATCCCGTCTCCTTTCAAGTAAATCTATAAATGCCTCAACTCTTGTAATATACCCCGCCTCCCCTGTCATATCATCCACAACCAGAGACATTATAGGGAATTCATAGTCTCTTGAAATAGAAGGCAGTATTGACTTGGATACTATTTCGGGCATGCATCCCATGGGGAAAATTTGAATTGCCCCGTCAAATCCTTCTTTATATGAAAGCATTGCTTCTCCTATGCATTCTCTGGCGTGGCCGCCTATTTCCATGGGCAGATATTCACGCGATGCTTTTTTTATATTAAGAGAATTGATTTTCAAGGGACTCAGTGCCATATTTTTCAGCCACCAGGAAGGAGTCATTCCTCTTTTGGAGGATACGCCGTAATCCATAAGTTTATCTTCAATGTAAAAGTTTGAATATGGCTCAATAACAGTGTAGATTTCACCTATAATGGCAATTTTCAAAGGGTTTCTATTTATGTCCACAGGTATGTATTCAATTTTTCTTTTGTATTCCTTAATCAGTGAAAGCATTTCACCGGGTGCTGTGCATTTCATTGCTTTACTTTTGCATTCTTTCAAAAGTCTCTTGCACTGTCCTTTGTTTCTTTCATAGCCTGCTAAATAATGAGTCAGGGCTTCTGTTTCATCCAGCAAATGCATTATAAGTATTGCTTGTTTTGCGGCTTTCAATTTTTCATACCTGCTTTTTGTGCTTGCAGCACCGATAGCCACCAGTCTTTTAAAAAGTTCTTTTATTCCGATATCTTTCGGCATGTCTAAAACAATAAAATTAAGATTATAGCCCAGGCTTTTCATTAAATTCATCTGAAGTTCGCAGTACTCGCCGAAACGGCAGGGACCGCAGCTTCCTGTAAGTATTACCGTATCCGCCCCTTTTTCGATTGCCTGAATGTAGTTGCCAATCATTAATTTGAACGGAAGGCAAATTTCTTCAGGTGAATGTTTTGTTCCTATATTCAAAGCTTCATCGTTGTTTTGGGGAGGAATTATATAATCAACGCCTAAGCCGTCAAAAAGTGCCTTTACTGCAATATGTATGTTGCCCATGTGCGGGACTGTCGCTTTCATTGAATGCCCTCCTTTCCAGCATGTCTCTGAACGCTTCCAGCCTTGTATCGATTCCAGCTTCCCCTGTATGCTCGTCAATTTTTAATATTAATAATGGGAAACCAGGTACGGTGTTTTTAATAAGTTCAATTATTACTGAATCTGTGCCGCAGTTAAATGATGATACATAAATAATTCCATCTGCTGTTTTTCCCCTGGCTGCACTTACGGCGAACCCGTAATTTTCCCTCACAAAGGTCCAAAATGGCCTTTTATACAAGTTTTCAGCTTCCCGGTATAAAATATCCTCCCCGGTAAATTCGGCTGTTTTAGCACCCATTCCCAGGCTGTTCATTTTATTTATCAGGTTCATATTTAGGTAACTGTCATATATGTTGTAGGGATGACCTATCAGTGCGGCATTTATTTCATAGCCTGAATCATCTATTCCGGTTTCATAATTTTCCTGTGCTTTTAATGCATTTATAAATGCTCTTTTTATTTGGTAATTATTTTTGCTTAAGAATTTTCCTGATGTTTTGGCCCAGGCATAAAGCTTTTTCTTGGATGTGGCATAGATTGGTTCTGTAATGGTCAGTGGCAGTTTATCAATGCTGTTTATTACCATTTCCGGCAGGCCGCAGAATTTAGGGCATATGTATTCGTTTTTCCATAGCTGCATAATCCTGGGGATTACCATCACATCACACTTGTCTTTTATCGAATCTACGTGGCCGTGAAAGACTTTCACAGGCAGACATGCATCGTCCACACAATATTTCACCCCTGCATCCAGGATGCTTTTGTTTGTATCCTCAGATACTATAATTTCAGCTCCCAATTCACTGAAAAACGTTACTAAAAAAGGATGGTACTTGCAGTACATCAATCCTTTCGGTATTCCAACCCTCATAACTCCTCCTCATTATTTGGGGACATTCCTCTAAAGCTTACCCCAAAGCCTATCCCTACTTTAGAGGTGTGTCCCCATTCCTTAAATTAAAAATATCACAAATTATATTATTACCTATAATTTGTGATATTATCCTAATTATTCACAATAAATCTTTGATTCCCCGCCTGCAGCCGTGATGCATCCATTTTGCCTGCATTCCTTACAATCGCTTTGAATTGCAGCTATGTGAGTGTTGGACAATTATGATATGTCCAACTGTCCCAATTAAGTTCATTTATTCTGCTGCTGCAATTACCAGTTTAATGCATTCTTCCACATCAGCCTTATTAAATATTTCTCCTGAGCTGTGGAGGTTTCTTGAAGGTATGGATATTACACCGCTGGGTACGCCTTCTCTTGAAATATGGATTTGTCCTGCATCAGTACCGCCAAATTCCAGGATTTCATACTGGTATTTTATGTTGTTTTTTTCTGCAAGATGTGTCAAGAGGTCTTTCACATCAGAATGAGTTATGAGGGAATTGTCCTTTAATTTAATAGCTGCCCCTCCCCCTAATTTAACATCCATTTTTATTCCGTCAGGACTGTCACCGGTTGCTGTTACATCAAGAGCAATCGCCAGTTCAGGGTCTATGCTGTAGCCTGCAGTTTTAGCTCCTCTGCAGCCTACTTCTTCCTGTACGGAAAATACGTAATATACGTCATTATCCGTTTCAGGATGGTTTTGAAGTGCTTCAATCAATACATAGCAGCCTATTCTGTCATCTGCAGCCTTGCAGATGACACAATCCTTTGTTTCGTAATACTCTGATTTAAATACGCACATATCTCCCGTGCGGAAATTCTTTTTAATGAATTCTTTATCTGTAGAAGCAACATCCAGGAATAATTTGCCTGTTGTGAGTTTTTCCTTGTCTTTTAATTCCTCCTGGCAGATAACCCCTTCAAGTCCATTGTCAAAAACCATGCGAAGTCCCAATAATTCTTTTGCATTCAAACCTCCCACATTGGCAAATCTAAGGAATCCTTTTTCATCCACATGGGTTATAATCAGACCAATCTGGTCCATATGGGCTGAAAATAATATTTTTTTACCGGTGCCCTTTTTTCTTGCTATAAGATTGCCGAGAGGGTCTGTGGTTATTTCATCTGCATAGTCTTTTATTTCATTCTTAATCATTTCGCGAATCATTTTTTCTCTTCCCGAAGGACCGAAACAATCGGATAATCTTTTCATTAATTCACTGTTAAACATTATTATTGCTCTCCTTTCTGGTTTTCAAGAATCACTTGTTTTGCAAGCATATATACACTTTCAATGTCTTTTTTGCTTGCTACGTTAACCGATGAATGTATATATCTGCAGGGAGTTGAAATTGCAACTGCCTTGGCGCCGCTCTTTATCTTATGGACAGCACCTGCGTCATTTCCTCCTGATGCTGAAGTCCTGTATTGATACATAATATTATTGCCTTCTGCAATTTTTGCAACACTTCTTACAATATCAATATCATATACTGTGGTTGCATCCATCAAGGATAATGCTGCCCCTTTGCCTATGAGGGTTGATTTATCCCGGTCCTCTACCTCAGGCATGTCTGCACAAACGGTTCCCTCCAATACTATCCCCAGGTCCGGCTCCAATTGATATGCAGCGGTTTCAGCTCCTCTTAAACCCACTTCTTCCATAACAGTGAATACACCGTAAAAATCCGCATCCAACTTTTGGTTCATAAGCTCCAGTATAATACTGCAGCCTGTTCTGTCATCCAAAGCTTTTGCCTTTATTAGATTATCTCCGAATTCTACATAACTGGAGTTAAATGATACATAATCTCCTATATTGACTAGTTTTTCTGTTTCTTCTTTAGAGTTTGTACCAATATCGATGTATAATTTATCTATTGGCAGGGAGGACTCTTTTTCCTGGCTGGTCATCAAATGTACTGCTTTTGAGCCGATAACTCCCGGAATTTTATTTTCTCCAACCAGGACTGCCTTTGAATTTAAAACTCTTTGGTCAATTCCTCCAACTGCTTTAAATTTTATAAACCCTTCAGAATCTATGTTTGAAACTATGAGTCCTACCTCATCCATGTGAGCAGCAACCATTATGGTTTTATTTTTTCTGCCTTTATTGTGAGCTATTATGTTTCCAAGCTTATCCACATAAAAATCACATCCCATTTGGGATAATTTATCTTTTATAAAGTTCCTTACTTCATATTCGCAACCTGATACGCCGGAAAGCTCAGTCAATTCTTTTAAAAACATAATACTTCCTCCAAATCAGAATTATCCAGTTCGTTTATGAATCTTGCTATTGCTTTTCCTGTAATTTCCACATCGTATAAATCAATGGTTTCCACTGATGTATGCATGTAGCGAAGAGGTATTGATAAGAGGATGCATGGAATTCCGTCTCTTGATATATGCAATGCTTCTGTGTCTGTACCGGTTCTTGCAGGAACTGCTTCATGCTGCAAAGGATAGTTGTATTTTTTACAGGTTTCAACAAATTTCTTTGTAAGCTTTGCATTCATTCTCCCCCCATATGCAACAATGGGACCTTTTCCCAATTCAGGTGCATCAGGAGGCATATCTGGAGTTTTGCCAAATCCTACATCCAAAACTATTCCTATGTCAGGAGCGATTTTATAGCTGCTTGTTGTTGCACCTCTCATGCCTGTTTCTTCCTGTGCTGTTGCAGTAAAATAAACATTGCTTTTATGGGATATTTTACTTAATTCTTTTGCCGTTTCAAGCAATACTGCAACACATGCCCTGTCATCAAATGCTTTGGCGCTTATGACATTTCCCTGCAATGATAGGGGCTCTCTGTTTACAGTGGCTATATCTCCTATTTTTACTAAGCTTTCAAGTTTTTCTTTTGTGTATCCGGTGTCAATAAAGAGGTCTTTTATTTTATGTGGTTTTGTTCTTTCTTCCTCACTTGTAATATGAGGAGGTTTAATCCCTATGACTCCAAATATATTTTCTTTTCCGTATATTGTAACATCCTGGGCAACCAGGGAAGCAGGATTAATTCCTCCCACTGTAGTGAAGCTTAAAAAACCTCCCTCCAGTATTTTTGTAATCATAAGGCCTATTTCATCAACATGGGCGGCAAGCATTATCTTTGTATCCCTTGTCCCTGTTCTTTTGAAAATATAGCTTCCAAGCTTGTCCTTTTCCAATGTATCTGTGTATGGTTTAAAATATTTTGTTAAAATGTCTCCGTTAATATGTTCAAAACCTGAAACAAAATGGTTTGAGCATACATCAAATAAAAATTCCTTAAGCATTGTCCCTCCTAATCGCAGTCTCCGTTCACCAAAATATTTGCTCCCTTTGGTCGCATATTTTGGGAACTCGTTGTGGTTGACCTACCGCCATATGTTCTTCGCTATAGCTCGAACATCTGGGGTTAGGGCATACAAAAAATGTTAGATCTTTCGACCTAACATTTTAGAAATTACTTTAACAAATCATCCAGGGCGTCCCCTATGGACTCTCCTATGGTGAAGTTTGCATCTTCCGGCTGATAAGTTATCTTTTCGGTGATTTCTTCACCCTTGTCATCTAATATGAATGTCAGGTTAAGGTTTTTGCCTTTCATGTCTATACTTTGTACTTTAGCGTCTTTTATTTCTCCAACCTTAACAACCTGTGCAGGTGTCCTCAATTTTTCATTTGATACCTTTGCAATCGGTATGAAGCAGTCAATGTTGCCATTAGCGTTAACATGTATTCCGTCAAGGAGTATACGTGTTACTTCAACCTGTATTATGTCGTCCTTGTTGAGAGTTTTTGCATAAACATCAAATGGATGCTCGGTCAATTGCTTTAATCCCAAGCCTACTTTTCTGTCTTTACGTGTAATGCTGAGTATTTTTGCTGTTACTTCCTGTCCTTCCTGAAGAACATCCGTTACCTTTTCTGTTCTTGCCCAGTCTAAATCTTTAATGTGGAGCAAACACTCAATGTCATCTACCTTTACGAAGGCTCCGAAGTCAACAATTCTAGTTACCAGCCCTGTTACTGTATCACCCTTTTGGTATTTATCCAGGAATTTTGCCCAAGGGCTCTTTACCGTTGCCTTATAGCTTAAGGAAAGTCTTTTGTTTTCCCTGTCTATACTTTTTACTTTTACATCTATTTTGTCACCGGGTTTTAATACTTCCGACGGATGTTTAATTCTGGTCCATGCTATTTCATTGATATGAAGAAGTCCGTCTATTCCGTTTATTTCTACAAATGCACCGTAATCCTGAAGGTTTTTAACTGTACCTTCATAGACTTCTCCTTCCTGGATGGTTTCCCAAACTTCCTTGTCCTTTAATTCCTTTTCAATCTTTTCAACAGATCTGGAAGTTAAAACCAGCTGCTTTCTCCCTTTTTTGTTCTTTGTTTCTAATATTTTAACCTTCAGATTCTTTCCTACATATTCTGAAGGATCAACATCCCTTTTAATTGATATTTGGTTTCTTGGAATAAAACCCTTAATGCCATTCAATTTTCCGTAAATTCCGTATTGAGATGCTTCAACTATTGGAATTTCAATGATTTCTCCACGGATTCTCTGCTGTTCCAAATCGTCCCAGATTTTCTGTTCTTCCAAGGGTTTTCTGGTCAGTACAACATTTCCGTCCTGGTCTGAAATCTTTACAACTACTGCTTCAATTTCATCCCCTTCCTTCACCATCTCTCTTAAATCAGCAACTTCTGTCATTGAAAATTCATCTCTTGTTATGATACCGTCTGATTTATAATTGATGTTAACAGAAACAGCATCAGGGCTTACATATATTACTGTACCTTTAACCTTTTCACCAGTTCTGATATAGACTACTCCGCCATAATTTTCAAGCAATTCATGCATACTGTCTTTTTTTTCTGTTTGTTTAGTCTCTTGTACCTGCTCCTGCTTTTCTTCTGCTTCCGGTTGTACCGGCTCTGCCTGTTCAGCTGCCTCTACAGGTTCTGCTTCTTCAGCCGGCTCTGCCTGTTCAGCTGACTCTACCGGTTCTGCTTCTTCAGCCGGCTCTGCCTGCTCAGCTGCTTCTACCGGTTCTGCTTCTTCAGCCGGCTCTGCCTGCTCAGCTGTTTTTGCTTCTCCCAAAAGTTCCGGCTTTTCTAAATCTTCAGACTGTTCTGCAATTTCTGCCTGTTCGTTCTTTTCAATCATGTTGTCATTTAAATTTTCCAACATTTCAATAACCTCCTCAATTACCCAGTCAGGAGCCGAAGCCCCTGCGGATACTCCCACAATAGTATTTTTATCAATATAGTTATAAGGTATTTCCTTATAGTTTTGTATCAAGAATGTGTTTTCACACAATTCTTTGCTCAGCTCATACAGCTTTTTTGTATTTGAACTGTTTTTACTGCCTACAATAAGCATAACCGTACATTTTGAAGCAAGAGCCATGCATGCTTCCTGTCTTTTCCTTGTTGCATCACATATGGTATCATGTACAATTATATTAGAAAAATTGTTTATTTCAATAGTTTTTAATATTTCTTCAAAAATATTCAAATTAAATGTTGTCTGGCAGACTAAACAATATTTCTTTGACGGGTCGATGATTTTTTCAAGTTCCCCGGGGCCTTTTATAATATCAGCTTCTTTATTGCACCAGCCTGCTATTCCCTGGACTTCAGGATGGTCTTTGTCCCCCACAATGATTATATTGTAACCGTTATTTTTGAATTCTTCAACTATTTTATGTATTTTTTTTACTTTTACACAAGTTGCATCAACAATTTCAATGTTTTTTTCTTCCAGGATATCATAAATATCCTTTCCCACACCGTGGCTTCTTATTAAAAGCTTTGCATCGTTGTCATCAGGCGGTTCGTCAACAATTACCATTCCTTTTTCTTTAAATTTATCAACAACGTCTTTGTTGTGAATGATTTCTCCATAGCAGTAAAGTTTGCTTTCTTCACTTAGAATTCTGTCTGCTTTTAATACAGCTTGTTTGACACCTCCGCAAAATCCGTTATATTCGGAAATAAAAATTTTCATTTAATACCTTCATCTTTTAATTTATAAATATCTTTTAAAATCTCAATTCCAATTTCAGTATATTTGTCAGAATTAAGCTTACCGGTGTAGTTTTCAAAGTAGTCTTTTTCTTTTCCTATATAAAGCCTTAGCTTTCCTCTGAACTTGTATGGTCCGTCCAAATATACGGGTAATATTTTAACATTTGCTTTATTTGCTATCAAAGCAATTCCTGATTTCGCGTTTTTTTCGTCATACCCTGTCTTTACTCTTGTACCTTCAGGATATATTCCAAGCACCCCGCCGCTGTTTAAAATATTAAGAGAACTTTTTATAGAAGATAAGGAGACACCCTTCCTGTCAACGGGAAATGCACCAAGACTTCTGAAAATATAGCTCCAGAATTTGCTTTCAAACAATTCCTTCTTGCCCATGTAGTGAATCTGGCGCCTTGTTGATATGGCCAGCATCACCGGGTCAATCATGCACCTGTGGTTTCCACAGACTATTAAACCGCCTTTTGTATTGTCAAGATTCTCTTTATTATAAACTTTAAAGTCAAAGATAATAAATGCAATTATCCTGCATACAAACACTGCTATTTTATAAAACATTATTTCCTCCGATATATCCTGCAATAGTTTTTGTCACTTCTGATAAGTCCATTTTGGTTGTGTCGATTATTATTGCATCTTCTGCCGGTTTAAGGGGAGAAAACTGCCTTTTCGAATCATTTTCATCACGGTCTATCATATCCCGTAGAACATTTTCATATTCAGCATTAATATTGCCTGCTATCAACTGTGCATAACGCCTTTTTGCCCTCTCTTCCAAGGATGCGGTTATGAAAAATTTGTAATCGGCATCCGGAAATACTATTGTGCCGATATCGCGGCCTTCCAACACAGCATTTTTATCTGCAGCGATTTTTCTCTGGATTTCAACCATCTTTTCTCTGACAATTTTCAGGGCGGATACTTTTGAAGCAGCAATGGATATTGTCTCCTCCCTTATTTTGTTTTCAACGTTTTCACCATCTAAGAATATCTTGTTGTCATAGTAGGAAATATTGGTTGTTTTAAGCATTTCTTCAATTTCAGCTTCGTTTATAACCAGATTTTTTTTATATGCCTTATATGCAAGAGCCCTGTACATAGCCCCTGTATCGATGTACTCAAATCCAAGTTCTTTGCTTAATAGTCTTGCAACAGTGCTTTTTCCGGCTCCTGACGGTCCGTCTATTGCGATTATCATTTTGTTTTCCTTTCTTAGGCCATGGACAATGTTTATATGTTTATTTCAACACTTTAACATTATATTACATAAAACAAAATATAACAACAAAAACTTTTGGGGACATTTCACCTGCGGCAAACACTTAAACAGGGGGACATTCCTTCTTTCCCAAAGACTATCACAAAAGAAGGTGTGTCCCCCTGCCGCTAAACAAAGATGTGTATCCATATATTAATTCACGCAGTCTCATTCGCCAAAAGATTGCTCCCTCTGGCTGCATATTCGGGAACCCATGCGAATGCCATACCACTGTTTTTTCTGCATTTAAGCTGTAAAAATAAGATTAGAACAACTAAAAGTTCTGATACATGCTGTTGTTGTCCCAGAGTTTTTCCAATATATTATAATATTCAACTATTTCTTCTTTTTCTTTCAAGCTGATGTTAATTATCAAATTATTAATTATTGTCATGGGAACAACCAGTGAGTCAACAAATGATACAATATTGCTCTTTCCCAACAGGGATGCATCTGCCAGAGAGTAGGCCGGAGATTCTTCGGTATCGGTTATAGCAACTATTTTTACACCCTTTTCCTTGACAAATTTTGCTGCATCAATTGTTGTCTTTGAATATCTGGGGTAACTTATAATAATCATTAAATCATTATCTTTAACTCTTATGATTTCCTCATACAAGGAATTGACTCCGCTGTTGTTAAGTACTTTGACATTGTCCAAAATTACGTCCAGATAAAAGCCCAGATAGTTTGACAGTGTTGAAGAAGTCCTAAGCCCCAGTACAAACACCCTGTTTGCATTTAAAATCAGTTCCGTTGCCCTGTCTAATGCTCCCATGTCAAAATGCTCAAACAAAAATCGCATGTTGTTCATTTCATTTTTTAAAATCTTTTTATGAATCTTTAACTTGTCATTAACATCAGCGTCAAGACCTATTCTCTGAACTGCAGTAAGCTTGTTTTTTATTAAAACCTGTAAGGCCTTCTGCATTTCCGGATATCCTGAATACCCCAGGGATGATGCAAATCTAACAACGGTTGATTCGCTTACGTCTACCCTGTCCGCTATTTTTGCAGCAGTCATAAATGCGGCCTTATCATAGTGCTCAATAATAAACTGAGCTATCAGCTTTTGCCCTTTGCTGAATTTGTGAAAGTTATTTTTTATTTTACTCATTAAATCACTGTTCATAATAACCTCTTACTAATCTTCTTCCTTCCTCAAATGCTTCTATGTTCTTTTGAGTTGTCATAGGAGGAACCCTTTCAGTAATGGACTGTATCATAATACTCTTATCAATTGTGTCTTCCCCTATTAATTCATAAATCGCACCTAATGAAATTATATTAGCCACCATTGATGTTTCAAATTTCTCCTGTGAATTTTTCAATATAGGAAGTTTGTAAACCTTAGCCGTATCCTTTCCCGATAATTTGACATAATCGTCAACTATCAGTATTCCATCCTTATCCAGGTATTCGATATATTTGTCGTATGCACCTTGAGTGAGGGAAAGCAGGATGCCGGAGTTGTTTATTTTGGGATAATTAATTTCTTCATTGCTTATTATTACCTCAGCCTTGCTGGCACCGCCTCTGGCTTCAGGTCCATAGGATTGTGTCTGTATTGCATTTAATCCTTGTTCAATTGCAGCATCTGCCAATATTATGGAGGCTAATATAACTCCCTGACCCCCTGAACCGCTTAATCTAATTTCATGTTTTTTCATTTTTTCCCCCTATTCTTTTAACATGTCGACAATTACTTGATAGCTTTCAATATATTCAGGTTGAGGATTGTTGTAGAATTCTCCAATCAAAATTTTGAAAATACCTTTTTGCGGGTCTTTATCAACTAACTTTTTATCAATGCAGTGTTCTTTGAAAAATGTATGCATTTTTAAAGGATTGCCCTTTCTGTTATTTCTACCGTAATATGTCGGGCAGAGACTTAGGCCTTCTATAAAAGAAAATCCTTTATTTTGTATTCCTTTTTCTACCAATTTTTGCATAAGAACTGCATGATAAGCAGTAGCTCTGCCTACATATGTAGCTCCTGCCCCCTGTGCCAGGCTGCAAAGGTCAAAAGGTTTGTCTATATTACCGTAAGCAGCAGTGGTTGCAAAATCGCCAAAAGGAGTAGTAGGCGAAGATTGTCCTCCTGTCATACCATAAATGTTATTATTGAAAACTATTGTAGTTATATCAATGTTTCTTCTTGCGGCATGAATGAGGTGATTGCCCCCGATAGCAGAGCTGTCTCCGTCCCCCATTATTACAATAACATGCAGTTTCGGATTTGCCAGTTTTATGCCTGTTGCAAAAGCCAATGCACGTCCGTGTGTTGTATGCAGGGTGTTAAAATCCAGGTATCCGGGAGCCCTTGATGAACAGCCGATGCCCGAAACTATTACAACTTCATCTTTATTAAGCCCTAGCTTTTCAATAGCTCTTACGACCGTGTTGGTCAATGTCCCGTGTCCGCATCCCGGGCACCAAATATGGGGCAGCCTGTTGACGCGGTAGTATTCTTTAGTAGTTTGGTTACAGTTCATTACTTTCGCCTCCTATTGCTTCAATAATTTCTTCAGGAGTTATTAATTCGCCATTTATTCTGTTTATGCCTTTTACGATGCAATTTTTACATGCAGCTCTTTCTACTTCCAAAGAATACTGTCCTAAATTCATCTCTGCCACATATATTTCTTTTGCATGTAGAGAAACTTTGTTTATTTGTTTTTCCAGGAATGGCCAAATAGTTATCGGTCTGAATAAACCCGCTTTTATATTTCTTTTTCTGAGTTCGTCCACTGCGCTTTTGGCTGATCTTGATACTCCGCCGTATGCAATAATGACTATTTCTGCATCTTCTAATTTATATTCTTCAAAATATGAAAAATCATCAATGTTCTTTTCTACTTTATCAACTAATCTTTTAATTAGTTTTTCAGATACTTCATTGCTGTTTGTGGGAAAGCCGGTTTCATCATGAGATAAACCTGTTACATGGTATCTGTATCCTTCGCCGAATGATGCCATTGGAGGAATCATATCCTCATCAGGTCTGTAAGCAACATAATCCTCAGGCTTGCATGTTGGTTTTTTCCTGTTAATTATTTCTATTTCAGAAATGTTCTTATAAGCCATTTTTTCTCTCATATGTCCTACTGTTTCATCCATGAGAAGGATTACAGGTGTTCTGTATTTTTCCGCTAAATTAAATGCTTTAACAGTGTATTCGAATGTTTCCTGAACTGAATTAGGTGTCAAGGCAATAGCCGGATGATCCCCGTGTGTTCCCCACCTTGCCTGCATTACATCGCCCTGTGCAGGGGATGTGGGAAGTCCCGTAGAGGGTCCTCCTCTTTGAACGTTTACTATTACGCATGGTATTTCTGTTATGGCTGCATATCCTATATTTTCCTGCATCAATGAAAATCCCGGCCCGCTGGTTGCGGTCATTGATTTTAATCCTGTGAGCGAAGCGCCGATAATAGCTGCTATGCTCGAAATCTCATCTTCCATCTGTATGAACTTCCCTCCAAGCTTTGGCAGCTTTTGGGATGAAATCTCAGCGATTTCTGTTGAGGGCGTTATGGGATAACCCGCATAGAATCTCATGCCGGCTGCTATTGCACCTTCAACACATGCTTCATTTCCCTG
>JAGOIH010000005.1:16952-45362 GCA_017995755.1 Sedimentibacter sp.
TCATGCCTTCTTCTCGATAATAAATAATTCGGGAGGTGAGTTTTCTTTATTGATAACATTTATATGAATTACATTGTATTCTTTTTTGTTCAAGGTTTTTAAGAATTCAGCAATTGCATTAATTTCATACCCCTTATCATGAGTAATATAGGCAGTTATATATATTTTCCCCCAGTTCTTTAAATAAGGCAGCAATTGAACTACAGAGGAGATTGTAGTTTCCGGTTTCGTAAATATTTCTTTGCTGTAATCAGGTAGATAACCCAAGTTGTAAACTGCGGCATCGATATTGCCTGTTAAATACCTTTCAAAAAATTCATGACTGTCTTTAATTATAGTGTAGTTATTAAATTGCCCGTTTGCTTCAAGCAGTTTGTTTGTTCTCTCTATTGCAGCATTCTGTATATCAAAGGCTGTCACAGAACCTGTTTTTCCTGCTAAATTGCTTAAAAACAAGGTATCATGCCCGTTTCCGCATGTTAAATCAAGAAAATTCAAATTTTCCCTTTTTTCATAGGATGCCTTTATGAGAAAGTGAACCATTTCTGCAATTTTTCCATACTTCTTGTCCATAGCTACCTCTTTAAAAAGCTTACTTCTTCATCGGTTAAATATTTCCACTGACCCGGTTTTAGCCCTCCTAAGACAATATCTCCAAACGAAATTCTTTTCAGCTTAATGACTTTTTTCCCGGCTGCTTCAAACATTTTTCTGACCTGCCTGTTTTTACCCTCATGGATGCTTATTTGAACCGACGTATTATTTCCCTTTTGCTCCATTATTTTTACCCTGGCAGGGGCAGTTTTATAACCGTCAATTATAAGACCCGTCCTTAACAAATTTATAGACTCTTCGCTGATGGTGCCTGAGACCTCTGCTTCATATGTTTTATAAATCCTGAATTTGGGGTGCATTAATTTGTTGGCAAGGTCTCCGTCATCAGTAAGAAGCAATAATCCGGAAGTATCATAGTCAAGTCTCCCTACCGGATAAATTCTATCTTTTATATTTACAAGATCAAGAACAGTTTTGCGGTTAAACTGGTCCTTCACCGTTGTAATGTAACCTTCTGGCTTGTATAGCTTTATGTAAATATGTTCTTTTTTTTCATATATTATTTTATCGTAAACGGTTACCTCATCCTTTTCAGGATTTATTTTGCTTCCAAGTTCTTTTTCTATAATGCCGTTAACCTTTACACTGCCTTGCAGAATTAATTCTTCAGCCTTTCTTCTTGAAGTAATCCCGCACCGTGCCATATATTTTTGCAGTCTTTCTTCAGCCATGATTTCTCCTTGTATAATTCTTTATTCTTTATAATTATATTATAAACATTTCATTTTGTAAATTAATAAACCCGCCGGAGCGGGTTTAGATAATTATTCTGTTATCAGGGTTCCTGAGTGTATTTTTGTTTTTCCCAGATATATGTTGTAGGTTCCGGCTGTTTTAGTTTCTGTATCATTTGACATCAGCTCAGGTTCTATTAAGGGCTCAAATCGGATTTGCTTTATTTCTTCGTCTGTAAATGAACATTTGAAGCTGTCTCCAATAAAGACAGGATTTCTTTCAGGTGTGTATTTTACAAACTGCCCTTTCTCGACTACACTGTAGCTTTTGTAATTTTCAAAAGCCCAGTCAAATATTTGATAACTTTCATTAAACCAGTTGTTGTCATTTAAAAGAACTGCTATAATTTCCGTACCGTCTTTTTCTGCTGACGCAACCAGGCACCTGCCCGCTGCTTTTGTAAAGCCAATTTTGATTCCCGTACCGTGTTTGTATTGATAAACGACCTTATTTTTATTGTAAAACATATTATTCATGGATACAGCCTTGTACTTTTCAGCTGAGGCAATTTTCTTGAATGTGTCATTTTTCATAGCATAGGCACTTATAAGAGCCAGGTCGTAGGCTGTTGAATAATGATTGTCATCATGGAGGCCGCTGGGATTTACAAAATTTGTATTTAAAGCGCCAAGCTCTTTTGCCTTTTTATTCATCAATGATACAAATCCTTCAGGATCATTCCTGCCGGCAAATTTAGATAAAGTTGCTGCTGCATCGTTCCCCGACCGAAGCATGGTTCCGTACAACAAATCAATTACAGACACTGTCTGGCCGGGTCTTAAATATATGCTTGAACCTTCTATGCCCGTACAATCGGGCGGCACTTCTATTTTTTGTTCCAGGTCTTCGATTGTTTCAATTGCAAGAATTGCTGTCATTATTTTCGTTGTGCTGGCAATAGGAAGTTTTATTTCCGCGTTATGGGAATTTAGAATTCTTCCTGACTGCCCGTCTATCACTATGTAAGCTTGGGCTGAAATCCCGGGCATTGCTTCGATTTGTGAAAATTGGCATGTAAAAAATAATATAATTAGTATTGTAGAAATTATTCTTTTAAATATCACAATCCTTTTTCTCCCTTACTTCTTTTATGAATGACATGATGTTCATTATGGATGTGGTTAAGTCTCCGGCTGTTGTTTCATTGTTAATATTGATTGTCTTTACATCATTATCCGGTGTTTCATAAATAAGAATTTGCGGATTTAATTGCAGATTTACATATGCTGCTCCGGCAAAGGGCTTTAAATCAACTGTACGGAATTTTTTGTCTATATCGCTGCCTCCTATTATAAAATTCATATTAAGCTTGGATATGGCCAAATAGTTTGTATTGTCATATAATATTTTGCTGCTTATGAGTTTCTCATTTTCTGTTAAATTATTAATATTTTCCAAGGTTGTTTTGATTATGCTTTCTATGTCCTTGCTCATGTTTTCCCCTTTCTCGCTTTTATCATATTAAGTATGCCCTAAAAATTGAGAATTATAACAAAAAAAGTATCCTCATGCCTGCAGGCAGAAAGATACTTATCAAAAAATTATCCATTTAGCAGCGATCTCTTGAGCATTCTGTTCACTACCACAAATTCAAGAGCAAAGGATTGTTTTTCCATTATGCATTCAGGATAGAAAAAGATATCTTTAATGTAGAATACATTGAATCCTTTTCTTATACGCCTGATATATTTCAGCCGGTTTTCTGCCTTATCCCTTGCTTCAGGAGATTTAAACCTGTCTATTAATTTTTTTGCAAAATTAATATTTATTTTTCTTTCATATTCATGTTTTTTTCTAAAAATAATCACATAAAAATATAGGCGGATAAAATAAAAGGTGAAATTTATTTTAAACAAACACTTGATATTCAAATATAAGAATAAGAGTCCCCCCGCAAGAACTATTAATATTCCCATGCTATATATCGCTCCTTGGCCTGAGTACAATCCGTCTTGTCATCAGCCGGCCACATAGCGCCACGTATTTTATGGCAGACACGTCATCTTGTCATATATTACAGTACACCCGTCCCCTTGTTATGCAGTCTCCATATCATCTTTATCATCCGGATCACCCTTGAATTTTGGTAATTCGTCTATTGAGCTTATGCCGAAATGTCTCAAGAATTCATCTGTTGTTGCAAAAATCACCGGTCTTCCGGGCTTATCAAGCCTTCCCGCCTCTTTTACGAGCCCCTTGTCAAGAAGCCCCTTTACTACCTGGGAGCATTTAACCCCCCTGATTCTCTCTATTTCCACCTTTGTAACAGGCTGCTTGTAGGCAATTATTGACAGTGTCTCCATTGCTGCTGTAGTCAGACTTTTATTTACCGTGCTTTCCAGGAGGCTCTGAATATATTCATAGTTTTCTTTTTTGGTGGTAAGCTGGTAGGAACTGCCAAACCTTTGAATAATAAGGCCTCTGTCTTCATTATTATTTACTTCTTTTATCATTTCATCTAAAACATGTGTTATGCTTTGAGGAGGCATATCTAAAATTTTTGATATTTCGCTTATGTTCAAGGGCTCTCCCCAGGCAAACATCAAGCTTTCCAAAACACTTTTCGTATTCATTTTCTCTCCTGCGTGATTATTATATCGCCGAATTTATTATCCTGATATAATCTTATTCCTTTATTGTTTGTAAGTTCCAATATGGCTAAGAACAAGGTAACAATATATTCTTTTGATACACTTCCTTTTTCTTTGAAAGTACTGAATAATGAAACTTTTCCAAATTTCTTTATTTTTTTTGCAAGGTCTTCCATGCAATCCTTTACACGATAGGTTTCTCTGTATACTTTGTACTTTTCCTCCTGGTCAATTTTAAAGTTTTGTTTTTTTATAAGCGATAAGTACATATTGTAGAGTTCGTATACATTTATTTCGTTTAAATAAAGCTGTTCGGTCCTTGTGTCTGATGTTAGGGCCATTTCCTCCCTGGGCTTGAAAAAGTAGTAAGAGCTCTCGTCTTCATACTTTTTCAATTCTTCTGATATATCTTTAAACATTTTGTATTCCAACAGCTTATTAACCAGTTCCTGCCTGGGGTCTTCCTCTTTTTCCTTCTTAGGAAGAAGCATTTGAGATTTTATTTCAATCAGTGTTGCAGCCATAAATATAAACTCGCTTGCAATATTCATGTTAAACTGAAGGATTTCTTCCAGGTAATCCAGATATTGATCAGTTATTTCAGCTATAGGAATATCATAAATATCTATTTCTTTTTTCTCTATAAGGTGAAACAAGAGGTCAAAGGGTCCCTGGAACACGTTTATATTTACGGAATAATCCATTTCAAGCCTTCCTTATCTTATGGTGGTTTTCAATACATTTTGGATAAAAAATTTAAAGAGGTTTTCCTTTACAATATTTGTTTCCGGATACAATTCAAATTCGCCCAATACCTGCCCGTCCTTTGACAGTATAACCCTTCCTATTTGTGTATCCCTTGCTAATGGAGCCTTAAGATTTTCATCTATTACATATTCTAAATTAAAATCTTCAACCTTGCAATTACTTTCTGTAAAATAGTTTATATTTTCCCTGGATACCACGTTTATTGTTTCCTGCTTCCCGCAATAAACCGGTGCTGTAGTGATAGTCTCCCCCATCTTATGGAAAATTATATTTTTATAGTTTGCAAATCCTTCATTTAAAAGCTTTGATACTTCATTAAATCGAATTTTTGTATTGTCGCATCCTAAAACCACTGCAATTAATGTAGTGTCATTTCGTTTTGCAGCTGCAGACAAACAATATTTTGCTTCAGTGGTATAGCCTGTCTTGCCTGCCAATAAGCCGTCATAATTATTGATAAGCCTGTTTGTATTCACAAGTACCTGCTCTGAGTCCTTTTCCTTGCCCACATACACCGAATCCATCCAGGTAAGCATATATACATTCATATAATTATATTTCAAAAGCTCCCTGGTCATAACAGCTATATCATTGGCTGTTGTAAGGTGGTCCGGGGCAGGCAGGCCTGTAACATTTGTAAATACGGTGTCATTCATTCCTAGTTCCTTTGCTTTGTCGTTCATTGCCTTAACACAGCCTTCTACTGAACCGTACATGAATTCTGCCATGGCAACCGAAGCATCGTTGGCTGACCGCATGGATATGGCTTTAAGCATGTTCTCCACTGTTTGAGTTTCATATGCTTCCAGGTAGATCTGGCTTCCTCCCATGCCTGCTGCATTTTCCGATATAGTCATTTCCTGGTCCAAAGTAATTTGACCGTCATCCATTTTTTCTGAAATCAAAACCATAAGCATTATTTTTGTAATGCTTGCGGGCTGCATTTTGTCATGAGCATTTTTTTCAAATAGAATACTGCCGTCGTCTGCATTAATCAGAATGGCAGAACGGGACTGCATTTCCTCGGGCCCAATTCCGTATGCAGGTACAATCATCATATTTAACATAATAAATACAAAAAATATGGTTATAATTTTCTTCATAAAACTACCTCCTTTTTATGTAGAATAACCATATTTTGTTGATTCATACATTATAAACTGACCTTTTGTCATCCTAAAATTCTACTTTTAACACTCTTTCCTTCAAGATCATTTTCAACATCAAAAATATCAAGAACCGTCTTGCCGATGGATGCAAAGCTGTCAAGTATGCCAAGATTATTGTTTGCTTTGATATTCTTTCCGTAAAAGATGAGAGGAATATATTCTCTTGAGTGGTCGGTGCTTTCAGTTGTGGGGTCGCAGCCGTGGTCTGCAGTGATAATCAAAACATCTTCATCATTTAAGGCAGCAATTATTTCCGGGAGTTTTTTATCAAAATACATCAATGCATCAGCATATCCCTGAACATTGTTTCTATGGCCGTAAACCATGTCAAAGTCCACAAGGTTTGTAAAAATCAAACCCTCAAAGTCTTCCTTTACAGCTTGTATTGTTGCTTCTATTCCTTCTTCATTGTTTGTGGTATGATTTGATCTTGTGATCCCCTTATTTACAAAAATATCTTCTATTTTCCCTATGGCATACACTTCCCTGCCGGTGTTTTTTAAAAGGTCAAGCATTGTATCCCTGTAAGGTTCCAGGGAAAAATCCTTTCTGTTCCCGGTTCTTGTATAATTGCCGTCTTCTCCGATAAATGGCCTTGCAATAACTCTTCCTACTCCATGCTCACCCTTAAGCATTTCTCTTGCTTTCCTGCAAATGCTGTAGAGCTCCTCCAGAGGAACCACATCCTCATGAGCGGCTATTTGAAAAACACTGTCGGCAGATGTGTAAACTATTAAATTTCCCGTTTCAACATGGTTCCTGCCAAGCTCCTTAATTATTTCTGTACCTGATGCAGGATAGTTTCCTATAACCTTTCTCCCTGTTCTTTTTTCAAATTCTAAAATAAGGGTCTTGGGAAAGCCCTCAGGATATGTGGGGAATGGTTTTTCAAGTACAAGACCGGAGATTTCCCAGTGGCCCGTGGTTGTATCCTTCCCCTTTGATTTTTGTCCGCATTTTGCCACAGAGCCCAAATAACTGTCTGAGCTTTTCAAGTCTTCGAATCCGTCAATATTCAGTATTCCTAATTTTTCTAAATTCGGCAGCGAAAAATTTTCTGCATGCCTGTATATATTTTTGAGTGTGTTGCTTCCTTCATCCCCGTAATCGGCTGCATCTGGAAGCTCTCCTGCTCCCACGCTGTCTAATACTATCAAAACTACTTTTCTTATCATGTGCTTCTCCTATTCATAATAAATTAAGGGATAATATTTATCCCTTTACTATTTTTATACTCCTATTATACCATTAATTACATGGTCTCAAACATCATTATTAGTGTGAAACGGATTGTGTCATACACGGGGGAATGCTCTTTTAAATACTTCCAGTGATTTAAATTCCAGATTGCCTATGTAATTTTGTGCAGCTTCTATGCTGGTGAGCCCCATGAGTTCCTGCAGTGTTCCCAAATCAGCCCCGTGAGAAAGCATATGTACTGCAAATGAATTTCTTAAAACCTGGGGAGATAATTCTTTATCTAAATCCATTCTTTTCTTATAGGATTTCAAAATCTTCCATATACCCTGTCTTGAAATGGGCTCGCCGGAAATATTGATAAACAAAAAATCATTGAGCTCGGCAGATTTTATATCCCTGAAATCATTTAAATAGCTGTCAATTGCATTTATTGCAGGCTTGCTGAGAGGAATTATTCTTTCTTTGTCCCCTCCGATAGAGACTATTCCTGCGTTTAAATTTGTTTGGGCAATCCTTATATTTATAAGCTCGGAAACTTTGATACCCGATGAATACATAAGCTCCAGCATAGCAAGGTCTCTTATACCCTTGAACGTACTTTTCTCCGGAAGAAGCATAAGTCTGGCTACTTCTTCTTCAGTAAGAATCGAAGGTTTCCTTCTTATTTGTTTGGGGCTGTGAATGCTTACTGCAGGGTTGTCCATAATCAGCTTTTCATTTTTTAGAAATGAAAAAAAATTCTTTAATGCTGATATGGTCCTTGATATTGTTGATGAGCTTTTGCCGTCCTTCTGCAGGGTCACAAGATATGTCAGTATATGCGCTTTTTTTGTTTCAAGCAAACCAAGGTCATAATCATCGTCAAGATATGAACTGAATTTTTCAATATCATATATATAGGAGCTGATTGTATTGCCGCTTAAGTTTCTTTGGCTTAAATATGTTTTATAAGTTGTAATATCCATTATCTCACCATCAATCTGCTTAGTATTAATACATAAAAGCTGTAAATAAAAGAATAAGCTGTAACAATGGATAAATAGACTAAAGAAATTCTAATATATCCAGTTATGATTATATCAAATTTTCTAGAAATAGTCTCTATATTTTTTGCTTTTTTGGTATATTTAGAAATTGAACATGAAATAAATGTAAAATAAAGTAAAATGGGAAAAAATATTAAATAATCAGTAAAAGTAAGCATGAAGTATTTGAAGTCCATTCCAACAATCCTGACAATGTAAATAATTGACAGACCGTAATATAGAGAAATGGCTCCGAAAAGAATTTTTGTTATACTGCTTTGCCCTATACCGGTTAAAAATATTACCGCTAAAAAGTAAATACTGTTTCTTATAAATGACGTAAGGAAAATCTGCATAAAAGACATTTTGCTTATGCTGTCATAATTAATTGACGTCATTGTTCCTTTCCCTGTCAACGAATAAATCAATGCCGATAAAATCAGAGCCCCCGTAAAAATCATTATCAGCTGTAAGAAAATTTTATTTTCAGTCTTCACCAGTTTCTTTAGTGTATTGTTCATATAAACCTCCCAATAAAAAACCTCCTGCTAAGCTTTCTATAATATATGCCTGTACAAGAGGTTTAATTCATTAGTAGGTTTAATTCATTGCATGAAATCTAGTAATTCAGCCAGTGAAGAAGTCCTATTATTGTTTTACTGTCAGCTATCCTGCCGGTTTCCAGCAACTTTTTTGCCTCATCCTTATTCACTTCTATTGTTTCAATACATTCATCTTCATCAAAATGAGTACTTTCAAATATCAGGTCATAAGCTTTGAACAAATATACCTTTTCATTTGAAAAACCCGGCGATGTATAAAATTCGTAAATCAGTTCGATTCTACCTGCTTTGTATCCGGTCTCTTCTTTTAATTCGCGCAAAGCCCCTTCATGAGGCTCCTCTGCAATATTTAGAATTCCTGCCGGCAGCTCGTATATATACTCTTCAACAGCCTTTCTGTATTGTCTGACTAAAAGTATATTGTCGTTTTTAACAGCTAAAATACAAGCGGCAGGCTTGTGGTCCACAATTTCCCTTTTGGCATATTTCTGATTTTCCAGTTCGACAGTATCTACTCTTAAATTAAGTATTTTACCTTCAAATATTTTTTCGCTTTTAACCGTAATTTCAGTATTCAATACTTCCTCCTAAAACTAAACTCGTGCAATATCCCTGCAAGATTAATTAATGGACTTATTCTAATTAGTATAAATGCTTTTGTCAAGTAAATTTAACTTATGAAACTTTTTGCTCCAGGCGGAGTTTATCTGAAATCATTGCAATAAATTCCGAATTGGTAGGTTTGCCTTTGTTGTTATGTATAGTATAACCGAAAATATTGTTGATTGTTTCAATTTTCCCCCGGGTCCATGCAACCTCAATGGCATGGCGTATGGCTCTTTCAACCCTGCTTGGAGTAGTTGAGTACTTTAATGCAATCATTGGATATAATTCCTTTGTTATGGCCCCCAGCAGTTCAACATTGTTTACAACATCAGTTATTGAAGTTCTTAGATACTGGTAACCTTTAATATGAGCGGGCACGCCTACTTCATGCAGAATTTCCGTAATTTTAACTTCCAGGCTGAGTTCTGTGTTCATTTTATCATTATAAACGATTTCCTTATTCTTGTTTTGTATCTTTGCAGTATCCAGCTCGGCTATTTGAAGAAGTCTGTCCGCAAATGATTCAAAGTTGAAAGGCTTTACAATGTAATAATCAACACCCATATTGACAGCCCTTTGTGTTACCTTGTCATGGCCTACGGCAGATAACACTATCACCTTGGGAAATTTTTTCAGTTCTTTTTTGTGCAGTCTTTCCAGTACGCCAAGACCGTCAAGCTGTGGCATAATTATGTCCAGGATAAGAATGTCGGGTTCATATTTTTCGACAGACTCCAATGCTTTGAGTCCATCTTCCGCCATATCTATGATGTCAAAGACTTTCTTGCTGAGTAAAAAGTCCTTTAAAATTAACCGGAATTCCTTATTGTCGTCAGCAATGACAACTTTTACTTTTTTTTGCATCTCTCTTCCCCCAATACTTTTATTCCCACAAATAATACGCAAAAGAATTAAAAAATACTCTTTTCCTGAATATAATTATTTTTTAATTCATATTTTGTAAATATATAGGTTATATAAGAATAGTATATACCATATTTCCCATAATATGTAAAAATTTTGTCGATAAAAAATATGACTTATTTTTAATTAAAATTGTATTATAAATATAATAAATTTAATCATTTATATATTTCATCAAGCACCCATTCAATATAGATTCCATATCCTTTTGAGGGGTCATTCATAAATACATGTGTTACAGCGCCGATTATTTTATTGTTTTGTATTATGGGGCTTCCGCTCATTCCCTGGATAATTCCGTTGGTTAATTCCAAAAGCTCTTCATCCGTAATTCTTATCACAAAGCTTTTTTCATCAGCTTTATTTTGATAGAAGATTTTTGTTATATCAATGGAGTATCTTTTTATTTCGTCATTGACACAAGAGATTATATATGCAGGTCCAAGCTTTATTTCTTCTTTTTTCCCGATTTCCAATAAATCAGAACTGAAGTATCCCATGCTGTCTTCATTGATTTTGCCGTAAATTCCAAATTCCGTATTATCTGATACCGTACCCAGGCTTTCCTCATCTTTTAAAATATAACCTATAATTTCTCCCGGCTCGCCTTTTTTGCCCAGCTTAATGCTGGTAATATTCGCTTTTGAAATGGTTCCGGATTCAATGTCTATCAAATTGCCTGTTCCAGAATCAGAAATTCCGTGTCCTATTGCGCTGTAGGTTCCTGTTTCAGGTTCTACAAATGTAATTGTTCCTATTCCTGCTATGTCATCCCTGGCCCAGAACCCGAATTTGATTTCTTCGCTGTCGTATCTTTGAACGGGAGTAATTGTGAAATTGTATATTTTACCTTCCCTCTCCACTTTGAAGATATATTGTTTAACCCCTTTATCCATTGTATAATCTATTATTTCATAAGCATCAAGTTTTTGTGAATCTATCTCAAGTATTTTATCCCCGATTTGTATTCCCCCGATTTTTGCAGGAGATGTTGATATGTTATCGGCATTGACTATGTCAGCCAGGCCTACAACCAGTACCCCCTCGGTTTTAAGCTCAACACCTATGGTCTGGCCCCCAGGCATTATATATCTTCCGTCAGTGTCAACTGCCTTGTCATTTTGTGCAAATTTATATGGATTTGTTCTTAGGTTAAAACCAAAAAAAACGGCTGTCATCAATACCGCAATAAAAAAAATAAAGAATAAAACTCTTTTTACGAAATTTTTCATTATGTTCTCCTAATAGTTTTATCCTTAACTTTTCCATATGAAACTTGTTCTATTCACTTATTTTACTGTTAAATTCTATCAATTCCACAGCATTATTTAAAGATTTGTCAGTTATTTTCATACCGCTCAATAATCTGGCAATTTCATAAATTTTATCTTCCTTGTTTAATTTTCTCACTGTGGATACAGTATTATTGCCAACTACCTTTTTTTCTATTAAAAAGTTATTTTTTGAAATTGATGCAATCTGGGGAGAATGTGTTACACATATTACCTGATTGTTAAGAGCAATGTAATTCATTTTCACACCGGTCATCTGGGCAGTCCTGCCGCTTATTCCAATGTCAATTTCATCAAAAACCATTGTCTGGCCTGCGCCGCTTTTTATTTTTTTAAAGGCCAGCATGATTCTTGACGCTTCCCCTCCGGAAACTATTTTCTGTACAGAATTCAAGTCGCTTCCAACATTGGTGGATATTAAAAATTCAACATTGTCAACACCGTCAAGGGATATTTTCTTCTTATCCATGTTGACCTTGAACTCAATATTTTTCATATTTAAGTCATTTAATTCCACTAAAATCTGTTTTTCAAGATACTCTGCCGCGTCTTTTCTTTTCTCAGATATAATTTCTGCTTTTTGGGTCAAATCTCTGAATATTTCATCCTTTTGAGCAATTAAAGAATTAAGCATTGAATCTGCTTCAAGAAGCAGGCTTAATTCTTCCTGTGACGCATTTTGATATTCATTTATTTTTTCAATTGAAAAACCGTACTTTCTTTTTAAACGATTAATAAGAGACATTCGCTTTTCAATATTTTCAAGTTCATTTTCATCAAGGGACAAATTATCTGAATAATCTCTTAAATCATAGCTTAAGAGTTTTAATTCCTCTAATTGAATGTCAATTCTTGAAAGATATTCCAGGAGCTTTTCATCATACTTTTGAGCTTTATTTAAAATGGTGTAAACATTGTTTATATTGTCGCTGTTTAGAATGCTAATTGCCTCATAAAGGGACTTTTTTATTTCCTGCACATTTGAAAGCTTTTTAATCTTCTTTAAAAGCTCTTCTTCCTCATTTTCTTTCAGCTGGGCTGCATCGATTTCATCGATTTCATATTTTAGCTGCTCAATTTTTTTATCTTTGTTCAGGAGTTTTGTTTTGAGAATGCTTATTTCATTTTGAACCCGGTTATATTCAGAAAACAACTCAGCATAGGATTTAAATACCAAGGACAGGTCCTTTTCTATCATGCTGTCAAGAAGTTTTATGTGATTTTCTTTCTTAAACAAGCTTTCATGGCCGAATTGACCGTAAATGTCAATTAAATGGCTGCCTATTGTTTTAAGTGTGCTTAAAGTGACAGCTCTTCCGTTGACCTTGTTTATGCTTTTGCCGCTTTGTAAAAGCTCCCTTGATATTATCAGAAAATCATCTTTGTCAATTTCTATGTTCAGTTTTTCTAAAACTCTATAAAGGCTGTCATCGCCGGAAATATCAAAAATTCCCTCAACAAGCGCCGAATCTTTATCCTTTCTGATTAATTCCTTTGAAGCCCTGTCTCCCAATATCAGTTCAATTGCATTGATTAATACGGATTTCCCGGATCCTGTTTCTCCCGTAAAAACATTAAAGTCTGGGGCAAAACTAACGGATACATTTTCAAATACTGCAAAATTGCTTATATTTAAACTAAGCAGCATATTATCACCATTATCTTATATTCTTTTTAAATTCCTGCAATACTGAATCTACATGCGCCATATCCCTTACGGCTACAAAAACATTGTCGTCACCTGCTATGGTACCTACAATTTCATCAATTCCCATGTAATCGATGGCTGACGCACATATTTGGGCAGCTCCCGGTATTGTTTTGATTATTATCATGTTCATTGCATTATCAATTGAAACTACGGAATTTTCGAATATTTTATTCAATCTGTCCGTTATTCCTTCCTGGCTTTGACCGATTGTTGCATATTTGTACTTGCCGCTCTTGGACATTACCTTGACCAGTCTGAGTTCTTTAATATCTCTTGATATTGTAGCCTGGGTAACGTCAATACCCATGTTTTTAAGGGCTTCTGCCAGTTCTTCCTGAGTTTCCACTTCAGATTTTGAAATCAACTCTAAAATTTTTGTTTGTCTTGTGTACTTTTTCATTTGCCACCTCTTGTTATTTTTATAATATTTCAAAGGCTTTATCTATCAGGCCTTTAAAATTAAATTCTTTTGTAGTTCCCTGAGCTTTTATATAGGCGAGATATTCTATGTTGCCTTCTGCTCCTTTTATTGGTGAATGCTGGATGTCCAGCAAAAATAAATTGTTTATTTGACAGCAGGCGGCTAGATTTTTTAGGACCTCCAGGTGAACCTTCCTGTCCTTGACTACTCCATTTTTGCCTATGTTTTCTTTTCCTGCTTCAAATTGCGGCTTGACCAATGCGATAATATCAGTATTGCTATGACAAATTTCGACAACCTTGGGTAAAATATATTTCAGTGAAATAAATGAAACATCAACAGTTACAATGTCTATATCATCAATAAATACTGATACGTCAATGTATCTGAAATTTGTGTTTTCCAAATTAACAACCCGAATATCATTTCTCAATGAATCATGAAGCTGACCGCAGCCCGCATCTACTGCATATACCTTTCTTGCTCCATGTTTTAGAAGATAGTCTGTAAATCCGCCGGTTGAAGCTCCAATATCCGCTGCGATTTTATTTTCAATATTTATGTTGAATGCTTGAATTGCTTTTTCAATTTTTAAATAGCCCCTGCTTATAAAGATTTCTCTTGTGATTTCAATTTCAACATCATCATTTACCTGATATGACGGTTTTGTTATCAGCTTTTTATCAACGAATACTGAACTGCTCGTAATAAGCTGTTTTGACTTTTCCCTGCTGTCTGTATAACCTTTTTCATGCAAATACACATCAAGCCTGCAATTTTTCATCCTTACGCCTTGCCTAATACATAAATATTCTATTATTAATGCAGATATTTGAATAATTCAATGAAATTATAGCATAAGAATTTATTTATATCAATTAATATTTTTGATAATTATTAATTTTCTGTTTGTGACTTCCCGGTTACCGTTATTTTGCTCCTAAAATCGCATAAATTATAGCATCCAGCAGTCTCGTTCACCAATTCAATTGGTCCCTCCGGTCGCATAAAGCGGGAACTCGTTGCGAATGACCCACCAACAGTTTCTTTCTCCCTATCGGTCGAAGAAATTGGTTTAGGTCAACTCTTCATCTATTATTTTGATTTTCTTTTGAGTGTCGTCCAATTTTTTCATGCAATAGGAATAAGCCTTCATTCCATTTTCATAATTGACAAGCAGCTCGTCAATAGTGATATCATTTTTGTTTTCAAACTTTTCTACGATGGCTTTTAATTCATCCAAGGCACTTTCAAAGCTTTCGTATTCCATTCCACACCTCTTTTATATCGATAGTTTCCGCTTCCACCATGAATTCTTCAAATCTTATATTCAGCATATCCTTTATTTCCACCTGTTCCCTGTGTTTTATAATATTCCCCTCATTATCTGATACCAGTGCAAATCCTTTTTTTAACTGTTTGCTGCAATCAAATGAATTTAACTTTTCGCCGGTTATTTTTAGCAACAAATTATGGTCATTAATATATTTTGCTGTTTCATTTTTTATCAATGTTTTATAGGCTTGAAGCTGTGCCTTTGCATTGTAAATATTCTCCAAGGGCAGGCTGCTTTTTAAAATATATTTAACAGAAGCGAGTTCTGCATTTTTTAAGGCTATGGCATTGTGTGTTCCGGATTTTAATGAATATACAAGACTTGCAAGCCTTTCCTCAACATCCTTGTAGTCTCTTATGATTCTTTCTGCTGCTGCCGTGGGAGTATGACAGTATATATCGGCAACATAGTCGGTTAATGTTCTGTCTGTTTCGTGTCCGATTCCTGTAACTACAATAACCTTTGATTTATAAACTTCCATTGCCAGGTCCAAATCGTTAAAAACATTTAAATCCTCAAAGCTGCCTCCGCCTCTTGAAATAAGGATAACATCAGTTTCAGCCTTGTTAAAATATTTTATTCCTTCAATTATGCTTTCTTTGGATTTTTCTCCCTGGACCAGGCTGTTGTAGATAGTTATATCTATATTTGCTTTCACGCTTTCAAAGGTTTTTAGTATATCCTTCAAGGCTGCACCTGTCTTTGATGTAATTATGCCTATTTTTTGCGGGAAAACAGGAAGTTCTCTCTTTCTGTCAAACAATCCCCTTGCTTTTAACTTTTCTTTTAAAAGCTCCAGATCAAGAAGAATTTTCCCTAATCCCACCCTTTCAATATTTCTGACAATCAGCTGGCAGGTCCCCTTGGCTTCATAAATGGAAAGCTCCCCTTCTGCAATTATTTTGTCGCCGTTTTTTGAAATTGAGTCAGCAAAAAAAGCAACACAAGATATACAGGATGATTCATCACATAATGAAAAATATGTATAACCTGTCTTGCTCATTCTTATGTTTGTAATTTCGCCCTCCACTCTCAGATTATTGAGAATTGAATTGCTCATTAAATACCTTTTTATATACTGGTTCAAGTCAGAAACTTTAATAGGTTTTAACTTCATTGTGCCACCTGTCAATAATAGGCAGAAATGCAAGACCTAAAGCATTATCGGAAGAATTGTCCACAGCCGGGAGTAATATTTCATAATCCTTTAAATTTTTTAAAATGCTGTTTCTTATATGGCTGTTGGAAGCAACCCCGCCTGAAATAATCACGGTCTTAAGTCCAAGATGTGACAAGCTGTTTATTATATTTATTATGCATTCTGCTATATATTCAAAAAGTGAAGCTATAATATCTTCTTTTGTACTTTTGTAAAGCAAGCCGCCGTAGTAGTTTTCCATGCCTGACAAGTTGATATATGAGCCCTTGGCTGGTTTTGGCTTAGGGACTTTGTCATAAGTCTTCCCCTTAATGTATTCCTCCATATGCCTGCCGCAGGGAAAGGGAAATCCCATCATGATTCCAAGCCTGTCTATAAGCTGACCGAATGTGATATCCTTTGTTCCTCCTGTAATTTTTGTTTCAAAACCTTTTGAAATTTTCCTTGCATGAACAAATTCCGTTGTTCCTCCGGAAATGTGGACTGCTAAAAATTCATTGATATTTTTATAGTTTTGGATCAATGAGGCAGAGATATGGTTTTCCTGATGAGAATATTCAATTAACCCACAGTTTAATGTATGGGAAATTACCCGCCCGAAGTTCCTGCCTGCCATGAATACGGGCATATAGGAACCTTCCTCATTTCGAGGCCTTGAACTTACAGATACAATTTTAACCTTTGACAGGTCCTGTGTAATTTTAGAATAAAGATCAGGCAGGTTTTTTAAATGCTGAAAAACTGCCTCCTGCTGTCTCAAACCTTTCTGTCCTTCCTTAACTTCAAGCAGTTTCCTCTCATCTGCAATAATTTCACCGTTTTCTTCATCAATCAAGGCAATGGATGTAGTGTAAGCGCTGGTATCAATTCCAAGAATGTATGTCATTTCTTTATATGCCTTACAACAGTTCCGAGAATTCCGTTGATAAATTTATGTGAATCTTCATTTGAAAATTTTTTGCTTATTTCCACTGCCTCATTAATTGACACACTTTCAGGTATTGTTTCATTATATAGAATTTCAGCAAGAGCTATCCGCAAGACTGCAAGGTCAACTTTGGCAATGCGGCTTATTTTCCAGTCCTTTGAATTGTCGGTAATGTATTTGTCTATGATTTCTAAATTGTCAATCATGTCAACTATTGTTTTATCCAAATACTCTGCATCCATTTCTTCAAGCTGGAAATGGTCTATGTATTCTGCTGTATTAAATTTGCCCAGCTCTTTGTTTATATCCATGCTGTATGCTATTTTAACTGCTTCTTCTCTTGTTTCTTTACGTTTCATTTTTTTCTCCGGCACTGTGACTGCTGATGGGTAAAGCGTCAGAGAGGGACACTGCAGGAAGGGGGACACACCTTCATGGTTAGTAAGCATTTAAAGCAAGGCCATGAAGGAATGTCCCCGTACTGTGTCCCCTTCCACATATGTATTCATTTTACTCTAAGGCTATATCAACAGGTTCTTTATCTTTTATTTTGTCTTTATCCTTTTCCTTGTCAACTATATTAAGTACATGGACATTTACGGCTGCTACTTGCAGGTCTGTCATTGTTTCAATTTCTTTCTTTATGGCTAGTTGAACTTCCTTTGCAACCTCGTTTATTCTATAACCGTATTCAACATTGATAAAAATATCAACTACCACTGTTTCTTCAGTCACTTCAACCTTTATACCTTTTGCATAATTGTTTTTCGAGAATAGGTTGGTAATACCGTCGGTCACACCTGTGCGAGCAGTATTGACGCCTTTAACCTGGCTTGCTGCAATGCCTGCGATGATTATTACAACATCATCGGATATTTTCACCTGGCCTAATTCAAATTTTTCATTATCCATAATAGCACCTCCTAAAATAATTATAGCAGAAGTTGAAATTTTTTACAAATCAATATTGTCAAATTTCACAATTTTTATTTGAGAAGGTGTATAATTTGTCTCTGATACCACCACATCAAGAATTATTGTTGCATCTGCCTGTTCAATCGTATCATTAGTTACAACTTTTACCATACTTTCATCTACAATGGCAATTGATTCATTGTAACCTTTTGATTGAAGCATGAGTTCAATTCCCTGCTCTGCTTCAATAAATGAGTTCTTTTTAAGTAACAGCTGTTCAAACTGGTCCTTGGTGCTGTCGGATATCAAGGCTGAGCTTAAGCTCCCTTCCAGATAGTCCAATATATCCATGTTGCCCTTTTCCTTGTTCAGCTTGAAGTTGGCAAAATTTGCATTTAAAACTCCAAGTACGCCTTCGGAGGAAGCTTCCTCTGAAAGCTCCAAATCGGTAATATCGCCTAGGATTTCAAAGTCTGTTTCCTCCGGCAATATTTCAGCGAAATCAACTTCATTTACACCGCCTTCAATAATTTCTGCAATGTCTTCCTCCGCCAGCTGGCCTGTTTCAAGGTCATCAAATGCATTATCCGGCGTCAAGCTCATATTTATATAGGCGATAATAAATATTATTGCCAGAGATGCTAAAAATACCAATGTTTCTTTTCTCATTATCATAATAACCCCCTTAGTTAATCACTATTATTTCTATATCATTTAATTTGATATCCAATAAAGTTTTTACAGAATTCATAAGAATACCGTAAATATCTTTATTTCCGCTGTATTTCACCACTGCAAGCACTCCGGATATTTCTGGGTATTGGTAATACCGCTCAACAACTGAATTATCCCCTCCCAATATTACTTTGTTTTGTTTTGTCTCCCTGTTCACATTTCTTTTTGTACCGTCGCTCACGGTTTCGTTATTTGTTTCATAACTGCTGTTTTCGTCATAAACCGGCTGCAGTTCAGGTGTTCTTTTAGTGTAAATCATTACGTCAACACTATTAATACCGTCTATTTTCCCAAGTACTTCCTCCATTCTTTCTTCTAAAGCATATACATAGCTTTCTGTTTTCACTTTACTTTCCTGATAAGACATAGAATCTTGTGAATCTTTAGAAAAATCAAGTTTCAATATTAAGGATATTATCACCAGCAATATGAAAACATTGACTGCATAACTTAATTTTTTGTTTTCTTTCAGCATTTTTAAAAAGTTATTCATAAGCTCCTCCCTATATCTATGTTATCTGAATTAAGTTGAAAAATTTCAGCTATGTTACTTTTAAGTTTATCCGTCTCATCATTTCCAAGCATCCTTTTTACATACACTATTGCTGACATTTCCATGTCTTTTGTAAAGCTAAGGCTGATATTTGAAACCACTTCTTCTCCCTGGAAATTTTCCCTGTTGATCGTATCAATAATTTCGGGAGAAATGCTGTTTACGCTCACTTCCCGCTCATATGCAGGAGCTTGTGCCGTTTCAAGCAGCTTTAAATTCATGCTCCCATTAAGAAATATATTATCAATAACGAAAATAATGATTAAAAGTTTAATGGATATTCTGCAAAATTTCTGTGTTTTGCCTTCAGGGAATATTATCATTATTAAATTGAATATCAGTATTAGTACCAATGTGTTTATAATTGTTGTTTTCATAATTATCCCAGTATGTTATTCATATAATTTATTATTATGGAGTAGTAAACCGTGACGATTATTATCGGGGTTACAAGACATATCAGATAAATATAGAACATATCTGCCATTTCATATATGAACTTTGATATATCTTCGTTAAAAGGCTCGGTAATTACCCCCAGCGCCTTGTATGCCATCAGTGCAATGCTGATTTTTATTATGGATCCCCCGAATGATGACAGGACAAAAATTATTACTACAATCCCCAGTACATCTTTTATCATCAAGAGGCTTTTTAAAAATACCCCGAAGAATGATGTTACCGCATTTCCCACAAGAGGCAGTGATGAAGGCGACATTGCCTTTATGGAGCTTATAAAAATATTATCTGTTTTATATAATATATATCCTTGTACAGAAAAATTTATGACTACAATAATCATAAAGCCGGATAAAATTAAAAGGGTTCCCTTTTTCAAAGCCTTGTACAAAAGCTTGGCGTTAATAAGCTTGTTCATGTTGTTTATCAAAATTACTGCTATCATTATTACAGTCATAATGTCTGTAAACCTGTAGACAAACTGTGTGGTGATGCCTATTGTGTAGTTCAGGGATGTCTGGAAGAACTGCAGCAGGCTCAATTTGCCGAATGTGAGCATGGCCGCCAGAAATATTGCATTAATCTCTTCAGTAATAATTTTAAAGTCGGTAAAATCACTTTTCAGCATACTTTTAATACTCAGTACATCCTTGAGAATAATCGTAAAAATAATAATTACAGAAAAGAGTACAACCATGTCCGAAACACTTTTACTTGTGTTTTCGTCTGTAAAATAACCGATTATTGTAAGAACGATACAAATGGTAAACACATTTACGGCGGTTTTTAAAATATCCCTGAAATAACCCTGCTCGTTCTCCAGCTGGTAATAGGCATAATCCCTTATGCTAAGGTCCAAATTCCCTGTAAATGCATTTTTTAGCAGGTCCCGTATCCTTATGTTGTTTTCTCTGAAATATGCGCTTTTTTCGTTTATATAATCTTCAATATCGCCTGTAGGCATCTCATCCATTGCCCGGTCAATTGTTGAGGCATAACATTTTAGAGTAGATACCAGGGTTATCACAATTATTAACAATGTTATTTTTTTCATTTCATCACCCGTTAACCAAGACCAGAATTTGGTCCAGGAATACCTTTATAATATCAAAGGAATATATCAGTATTATAAGCTTACCGGCAATTTCAACCTTTTTACCCACAGATTCATAATTCAGGTCCTTGCATAAGAGGGATATGAAATCACAAATGTATGCAATGCCTACAATTTTTAGAATAGTGCCGAAATATTCAGTCTTTATATCATATCTTACAAATAAATCCACTATTTCTTCCACATATACTCTAAGCTCGCTAAAAAGCAGGAAGATTACAACAATACCGAAAACAACTGTTATATATACTTTGAATTCAGAATTGAATTTGGATAAGGTTATTCCCGTAATTAAAGTAATTACAGCCATAAAAATAATTTTCACCAGCAGCATATTTTTTTCCTCATCAATATAAGTTGAATACAGATTTTACCTCCGTGAACAAATCATTCATCAAACTGACAATCAAAGCCATCACAACAATTACACCGGCTAATGTCACAAGCATGGCTTGTTCATCCCTTCCCGTCTTTGTTAAAATTTGACTGAATACTGCAACTACTATTCCTATTGCCCCCACCTTGAAAATTATATCTATATCCATATGAGTCCTCCTATGACATTATGATAGCTGCCAGGCAGCCCGCAAGAAATGATACTTTGTTATTTAAAGCTTTTTTCTCATTGTGTTTGGTAGAAAATTCTTTTAAAGATCCTTCCATTCCTTCAATGGTAAGTTTAAGCTTTCTGTCCAATACATCCGAATATGTATAGCCATAGTAATCAATTATTTCTGTAAAATGCGAATTAAAGTCAAAAGGAGTTGACATAATTTTATTTATGTAAACCATTAGCTCTTTAGAGCTTTTTTTATCTTCCAAAAAGTCAATCATTGATTTAATGACCAATTTTGTATCCAGGCATTTGAAATTATATTTTTCATAAATTTCTTCAATGGACATTTTCATGCAGCAGGAGTAGACTCTCAGATATTCCGTGAAATTTAATATTTCCTTCATTTTTTTTATTTTTTCGTCACCTTCATTGTTTATTAAACTGAATATATACCTTATAGTAACTACTGTTCCTGCAAAAAGTCCTGCTTTAATCCATATCATTGTAAATCACCCTGTTCTTTTGAAAATCAAACACTTCATTAACCTTTAAAGGATATTTGTTCAGAATGAATGCTCTTTCAAAGAAATTATTTTCAAGAATATCTTTTAAATATATGTTTCTTTTTACATCATCCAAACCGGCTCCATGTGCTGTTGCTATAATTTTCACCCCGCTCTTCAACGCATACTGAATGATTTCAAAATCCTCAACAGACCCTAATTCATCTGAAATTATAACTCTTGGAGAAAGAGCTCTTATGCTCATGAAAAAACCGTCGCTTTTTTTACAGTAGGATAATACATCGGTCCTTCTGCCTGTATCCATTTGGGGAACCCCGTTATAAACAGCGCTTATTTCTCCTCTTTCATCAATTAAAGTCAGGTCGCATCCCTCAAAATACGGAGTTTTAAGTCCGTTGCTCAGATTCCTTGCCACATCCCTTATAAATGTTGTCTTGCCTGAAAGGGGCGGCCCTATAATCAAGGTGTTGTAAATGTTTTTATCGGGACTTATTATCTGATTTAAGACTTTTTTTGAGCATCCGGGAAATTCTCTGGCTATTCTCATGTTAAGAGATGTTATGTTTTTGAATCCCTTTATTCCGTCTTTGTCATAAACTAAATCTCCGCTTATACCGACTCTGTGTCCCCCTTCTACAGTAATAAAGCCTTTTTTTATTTCGTTTTCATATGCATGTATTGAATTCCCGGTTAAATTCCCCAGGATTTCGTCAATATCCTTTTTGTTTACAATAAAATTCCCATCTAGAAACTGGTCTTTTTTTATAGTTTTAACAAGTACCGGACTGTTGATTCTAAGCCTTATTTCAATTGCTTCATCCATATCGGCAAAAACATCGGAAACGGCATTTCTAATCTTTAAGTTTAAATATTCCAAAAAATTCTCCATTTGTACCCCCTGCCTTGTCCTCTTAATCTATAATATTATCCTTTTATAAATTTATGCCACTAATTGGGGACATTCTTTTGTAACAAAGGGATGGTGGTCAAAGAAATTGGTTAGGTCATAAAGAGCATTTCGTCAAATTATTATCAAATATTTAATAAAAAGGTGTTTACAAATTCCAGGTTCGTGATATAATAGAAAATGTAAATATCTTCAGGGCAGGGTTAAATTCCCAACCGGCGGTAAAGTCCGCGAACCGAAAGGCCGAATTGGTGAAATTCCAATACCGACAGTAGAGTCTGGATGGTAGAAGAGATTACTTGCAAAATTGTGAGCAAATTCTTTCGACGCCTCTGAAGATTTCAGAGGTTTTTATATGCCTCTGATAATCTTAGAATAGTGCTTAGCACAAGGAGGAATATAATGAAAAGTGATGTAACATTGAAACAAAGAAGCAGTGCAAAGATAGTAGCGAAGGTGGGAGTATTGGGAGCAGTAGCAACTTTATTAATGTTACTCGATTTCCCGCTATGGTTTGCACCAAGTTTTTATAAGCTGGACTTCAGCGAGGTACCGGTATTAATAGGTGCATTTGCCTTAGGGCCTTTAGCCGGAGCTATGATTGAACTGGTAAAGATTCTTTTAAACTTTGTGCTCAACGGAACTGATACAGGTGGAATCGGAGAATTTGGAAACCTTTTGGTAGGATTGTCATTCATTGTTCCGGCAGGATTCATTTACAAAAAATTTAAAACATTTAAATCAGCTATAACGGGAATGCTGGTTGGAACAATATCCTTAGCAGTTATGGGAGCATTTTTGAATTATTTCTTATTGCTTCCTGTATATTCTAAAATTTATGGTGCACCAATCCAAGCATTTATAGATATGGCAAAAGTATTAAATCCGGCAATAACAGATTTAAAAACATTTATTATGTATGCAGTTGTTCCTTTCAATATATTTAAAGGTATGGTGACATCAGCTATGGTAATATTAATTTATAAGAAGCTTTCACCGATACTTCACAGATAGTTTTCATTCTTATAAATTGTCTTAGACGCATGAAAATGCGTCTTTTTTATTCCTTGACTGAAATACTCTTTTCGATTATAATTATTCTACCGTTGCATTATTTACCTCTGGAGGTAATATGAAGCTTCAAATATACTCATTAATAATGTTTCTGAATTCATATTTGACCGGATTATTAACCCCGGTACTCAGCCTGGCTTTAATTGAAAAAGGAGCTTCATTAAGCAACTTGTCAATTATATTAGGTATTTATGCCCTGTCGGTTATCCTGCTTGAACTTCCTTCCGGTATAATGGCAGATGTTTTCGGCCGTAAAAAGACATATCTTTTATCGCTTGTTTCTTTCACCTTAAGCTTTTCCCTGTTATTAACAAGCAGGGGTTTTATAGTTTTATGTGTTGTAATGACGCTTTACGGTTTTGGGAGAGCTCTTGGTTCCGGATCATTTGATGCATTGTTTATAGATTATTACATTGATAATTACGGCAAAGACAAATTGCATAATATAACAACAAGACTATCCGTTTTAGAAGCATTGGGGCTGTCAGCCGGTGCATTGTCCGGAGGATTCTTCCCTGAGATATCCCTTGAACTTTTTCCTGCCATAGGAATTTATGATTTAAATATAATTATTAGAATAATTTTAACAGCCCTCGTAATAGTATTATCTGTTCTTTTTATTTCCGAAAATGTCCGACACGACAATAAGGAACTTGTTTCAATCAAGCAGCATATCAAAAATAGTTCTAATTTTGTCTTTAAAAATGTAACTATACTATGTATTTTTCTTTCTGTTTTTTCAACGGGTTTTTTTCTTAGCGCCTTAGAAACCTACTGGCAGCCTCACTTTATAACATTCCTGCCCGATGAGAGCTCTACCAGGCTCTTGGGACTTATGGCCTTTTTGTATTTGGGAGCAGCAGTTTTAGGAAGTATCCTTTCAAATAAAACTATAAAAAAATCTAAATTCAATCTAAGAAAAATGTACCTGCTCATGAGGGCAGCTATTGCATTTTTATTGATACTTACGGCACTTCAGACAAATATTCCTGTGTTTATAGCCTTTTATGCTTCAATTTATCTGGTGTTCGGCATGGCTAACATACCTGAAGGTGTAATACTTAACCACGAAACGCCCAATGAAATAAGGGCTTCTGTTCTGTCTGTAAAATCATTTACATTGCAGATTGGCGGTCTTTCCGGTTCATTATTGTACAGCATTTTAATCAGGTTTATGTCCATACCTGTTATATGGATGGTTGCGGCTTTCATAGTATTGTTTTCAACTGCATTAACTGCAAGAAAATTAATTAAAGCTGAAGAAGTAATGTTTGAATATACATCTCAGGCATAAGACCTGGCAAGTTTTAACCACATGCTTCATGCCGTATTACAAAAAATTAAACCTGAAACATTTGTTGTTTCAGGTTTTTTGTAAGGAACACGCATATCCCTCTTCTTAGCACCTACGTCTGCAGCATGAGTTGCATCTTCCCCTTGCTCCTAAGACATCCCGTCTTTCGCTGCATTTACCAAAACCAACGCCTAGTAAAAACCATGGCAATATTCTGCAAAAGCAAAACATAATCATCATCCCTTTTTATTCAGCCTGTACTTATTTTATTCAAGCTTTACAGTTTTGTTACAAAAAAGGTGACCTGGGCCCATAAATCAGAAAAATATGCGGCTATAGGGAGCTGATAATTTGGGGAATGAAACTGGCTTTTATCATGGCAGATTAAATTAAAATAGGGACATGCCTCTATCCTTGAAGGCTATCCCAAAGAGGATATTCTTTCAAGATGTGTCCCCATACAAATTCGGGGACATTCCTCTGACCCGCGAAGGCTATCCCTGCGGAAGAGGTGTGTCCCCATACCTTATTGTGAGTAAATATATAAGCCGAGTTCTGTATTAAACAATCATCTATCTAGGTCTGCTGTTGCCGGCAGACTCAAGCGACCTACCATTTGGACCGTGACGAGCAGCCACTCCAGGGTCCTTTTTTGGTCTTGCTCCGGGCGGGGTTTACATAGCCAGTCAGTCGCCTGACTGCTGGTGAGCCCTTACCTCACCTTTCCATCCTTGCCGCGCAATAATGCGGGCGGTTTCTTTCTGTTGCACTATCCTTGAAGTCGCCCTCACCGGGTATTACCCGGCGCCCTGCTCTATGGAGCTCGGACTTTCCTCATGCTTAAGCATGCGATTGTATAATTTACTCTTTAGTATTTTATAATATTTTTATTTTAATGTCAAATGTAGAATTATCCAATATTCATTTCCTGATATTTTCACATTTTTTAATCCATAAATCAAAGGAAGCATCACTTGGCATTTTCCAGCCGCTTCTTGGGGACAAGGATACAGACCCTACCTTGACTCCATCGGGCATACAAGACCGTTTGAACTGTTGGGTAAAAAACCTTTTATAAAATTTCTTTAATGTTGAAAGAATAGTCTCAGGGTCGTAATCGTCCTTGAAGGCGATATTTGCCAAATAATATATTTTTTCCGGTCCGTAGCCGTTTCCTAGCATGTTGTACAGGAAAAAATCGTTAAGTTCGTAAGAGCCCACTGAATTTTCAGTAAGCTGGCGGATATTTCCTTCCTTATCAGGAGGTAGCAGTTCAGGGCTTACAGGAGTATCGCATATATCAAGAAGTGTCTTCTGCATTTTACCTGTTGTTTTATTATCCGCATACCACTTTACAAGATATTTTACAAGGGTTTTTGGAACTCCTGAATTTACGCTGTACATGGACATGTGGTCTCCGTTGTAGGTGCACCATCCCAAGGCAAGTTCGGATAAATCACCGGTTCCTATCACAATTCCCCCTTCCTGATTGGCAATGTCCATGAGAATTTGAGTCCTTTCTCTGGCTTGGGCATTTTCATAGGTAACATCATGATTTTCAATATCATGGCTAATATCCTTAAAATGCTGGATGCAGGCATCCTCAATGGATATTTCCCTGAGGCTTGTGCCTAGTTCAGCAGTTAAAACGTGTGCATTGCCGCTGGTTCTGTCTGATGTTCCAAATCCGGGCATTATTACAGATATAATATTTGTAAGGGGCAGCCTTAATTTCTTAAATGCTTCAATTGTAACGATCAAGGCCAGGGTACTGTCCAAACCGCCTGATATGCCAATAACGGCTTTTTTCGAATTAATCTTTTTCATACGCTGAGAAAGACCTGCAGCCTGAATATTTATAATATTGCCTGCTCGTCTGTCTCTGTTTTCAGGATTTGAAGGCACAAAGGGTCTTGGGTCAATAAATCTTTCAAGCGTAAGATTCTCGCTCCACCCTAAATTGAAATTGACAAATTTGTAGTCTTTCTTTATGTGAGAATTATTATTGCGGCTTATTCTTTCATTGCTTATTTTCTCTATATCAATATCAGAATATATAAATCCGCCGCATAAATTATCTTCCTTTAATATTCTTCCGTTTTCTGCAATCAGGCAATGCCCTGAATATACCGAATCAGTTGTGCTTTCTTCTTCACCTGCCGAAGAATAAACATAAGAAGTTATGCATCTTGAGGATTGGATCCTGACAAGCTCTCTCCTGTAATCAGCCTTGCCTGCAGTTTCAGTGCTCGCTGCCAGGTTAAGTATTATATTTGCACCCTGCAGCGTATGGTAAGAGCTTGGAGGTATATTTGCCCCTAACTCCTCCCCCATATCCACACCTATGCAAAGTGAGGATATATTGTCCTTAAAAAGGAGGTTTTCATTAAAGAGAGCTTCCTGGTCGCACATGACAATCGTTTCCCACATCCTGCTTTCAGCAGGAGCAAACCATCTCATTTCATAAAATTCACAGTAATTTGGTATATATGTTTTTGGAATAATGCCCAGAATTTTTCCTTCTTTTAATAATACGGCACAGTTATACAGCCGGGCGTCAGCTTTCACAGGCATTCCCACAGCTATAAGCATGTTTAAATACCTTGTTTCCTCAATTAAGAGGTTTAGGGCTTCTTCACATTCATTTATTAAAGTATTTTGATAAAACAAATCCCCGCAGCTGTATCCTGATATCGATAGTTCGGGAAATACCAGTACTCTGACACCTTTTTTTGCAGCCTGCAGACAGATTTTTATAATTTCTTTAACATTGTAATCAGGATCTGCCACTTTTAATGAAGGTACTGCCGAAGCAACTCTTATGTACTCAAAATTCTTATCCATAACAACCTCTAAATTATTTTTTCTAAAGTCATGTTTCTTTTAAAGTTTATTATTTGTATATTTGTTTTCTTTAATACTTCCTCTATTAATTCCATTGAATGCACTTCCGTGTTATAATGACCTCCATCTATTATGCATAAATTGTTTTTTAAAGCTTCCTGAGCCTGGTGGTATTTAATGTCTCCTGTTATGTAAACATCAGCGCCTTGCCTTATTGCGTCCTGGATGAATTCGCTTCCGCTTCCCCCGCAGAATGCAACCTTTTTGACTGTTTTTTCATCATTGCAGTATAGTTTAATATAGTCGGCTTTAAGGGCTTCTTTAACAAATTTGGAATACTCTCTTATGTTTATGGGAGCAACCTCCCCTATTCCGCCGTATCCGCTGTTATC
>JAGOIH010000056.1 GCA_017995755.1 Sedimentibacter sp.
CAAATCACCTAACCGGGCAGTCTACATAATTTTTTGTTGACTGCCCGGTTTATACATGCTATAATTTTAGAAAATAATCTTTAACGCGGTACCGTGATGCCGTCAAGATTTAATATCCATTTGATTTATTGTGTATAATAATCCTTGACCATCCGGCCGGGGATTTTTATTAATTACATGGAGGTATTTATGTCAACAAAAAATGAAGTATTCGGCTATTTGCCGGACGAGCGTCCACCGCTGCTTGGTCTAATTTTCTTCGCACTCCAGCAAATAGTGGTAATGTTTCCTGCAACTGTCTTGGTTGCTCTCATCACAGGTTTCCATGTTTCTACAACAATTTTTGCCAGCGGTTTGGCAACATTGGGATTTATCCTTATCACCGGAAGACAAATTCCACTTTACTATGGGTCAAGCTTTTCCTATATAGCAGCAATTGCATCAATCATGAGTGCAGAAGCATTTGCGTCTTACTCTCTGAACGATAAGATTTCAGTTGCCCAGTTCGGTATTGTGATGTCAGGTTTTGTTTCAATATTGGCAGGTTATATAATAAATAAATCCGGCAAGGATAAAATCGAAAAAGTTCTTCCTGCGACCGTAACAGGAAGCATAGCCATAATCATAGGACTGTCATTGGCAGCCAATGCAATGACAAATGCTGCAGCATTTCCTGAAGCAGCACTAGGTAATCCTAATGCAGGCAGCTGGGCCTGGACTATTGCAATTATTACCTTATTCTCAACAATTTTGTATTCTGTTTATTTAAAGGGAAAACTAAGCCAGCTGCCGATTTTGTTCGGCTTGCTCACAGGATATGCCGCTGCTTTAACAATAGGAGGAGTGACCGGCATTCCATTCGTATCCTTTGACACAATTCAAACTACAGGAATATTAAATCTTCCTATTTTCACATTCCCAAAACCTACCCTGGCAGCTGTAGTAGCAATTATGCCCATTGCCATAGCAACAATTCCTGAATCCACGGCACATGTTTATCAACTGGACATATATGTTAATGACCTGGCTAAGAAAAAAGGCATTAATAAAAAATATGATATTGAAAATAAATTGGGATTAAATCTTATAGGAGATGGAATGGGAGATATTATTTCAGGTTTTATAGGGGGCCCCGCAGGAACAAACTATGGTGAAAATATCAGCGCCATGGCCATATCGAAAAACTTCTCCATATATGTTCTTATGCTGGCAGCTGTGTTTACTATGATTATTTCCTGCTTCACACCATTGATAAACATAGTATATTCCATTCCAACAGCAGTAATAGGGGGATTGTCAATATATTTATTCGGAGTTATAGGAGCCCAGGGTATAACAATTATGATTGATAGGAAAGTTGATATGTTCAGCTCTAAAAATTTGGCAGTGATAGCAGTAATCCTAATTGTAGGTCTTGGCGGAAGCTTTGGATTTGAAGGCGGCATGATTCCTATGTTCGGTATTGAATTGCCCGCCATTGCAACAGCAGCTGTAACAGGAATCATTCTCAACCTCATGCTGTCAATAAATGAAAAATAGTAAATAATAAAGACATTCTGCTTTTAATATGCTCACCTCATGGCAGGCAGTTGAAATAATATTAAGTGACAGCAGCAGTGAAAATAAAACGTTGTACATGTTAAAGCATAAACAAAATTTATAGTCATAAATATAGTATAAAGTTTACTTAATGTTAATAATTATTGGAATATATTTTTTGCTTTACAAAAGCGGGCTTGAGGAGTATAATAATTGTGTATATTGTTTTTAAGGATAGAACAAACTAGAAAACGTTGTACTAATTTATAAAATAAGGAGATGAGAGAAAAATAAAAAAACAAAGAGAGACTACTTAAAAATATTGACTGGATTTCAAGCAGGGAGGTGAATAAATAAACCTAAAAATTTTAATTAAATTTGATTTTAGCTATTTTTTATTATTTTATAATATTTAGTAAAAAAGAAGGGAAGGTATAGTAAATGGAACAGGAAAAAAGAGGTCAGTGGGGTACTAATTTTGGTTTCTTGATGGCAGCTATAGGGTCGGCTATAGGCTTGGGTAACATTTGGGGATTCCCATATAAGATGGGTGCAAACGGCGGTTTCATATTTTTAATAATTTATTTATTATTAGTGTCTTTTGTTGGTTTTGCAACTATGCTGGGAGAACTTACCCTTGGCCGTAAGTATGGCATGGGAGTTATCGGAACATATAGGAAAATCAGCGAAAAGTACACATGGATAGGCTGGCTGGGCTGGCTGTCAGGATTTTTGATTTTAGCATTTTACAGCGTATTAGGCGGCTTTACAATCAGGTATTGTATTGGATTCTTAATGGAAATGTTCAGTGCAGGCGCAGGCTTTGGAGGATTGGACAGCGGTGGATTCTTTGGCAGCTTAATCCTTAGTGCTCCCATGAGTATATTGTTCCATGCAATTTTCATGGGTGCTACGATTCTCATAGTAATGGGCGGTGTTCAAGGCGGTATAGAAAAGTTTACAGCAGTGGCAATGCCTACATTGTTTGTAATGGTTATAATCGTAGTTATAAGAAGCGTTACTCTGGAAGGTGCTTTTGTAGGTCTTGAATTTATGTTCAAACCAAACTTGGATATTATAAAGGAAGTAGGTCTTATGAGGGTGCTTAAAATTGCAGCCGGACAGATGTTCTTCTCCCTGTCGCTTGGTATGGGCTGCATGATAACTTACGGCTCCTACTTAAGCAAAAAAGAAAACCTGGAATGGAATGCCATGCTTATTCCTTTAGCAGACACATCATTTGCAGTTCTATCAGCATTGGCTGTACTGCCCGCAGTTGGTGCATTCATGTACCAGGGAGTTGAAGGTGTTTCTTTCGGAGCAGGTCCTGGACTGTTATTTGTTACTCTTCACAGGGTATTCAGTGTAGGCATGGGCGGATTCATGGGTAATTTCTTTGGCGCCTTTTTCTATTTCCTGGTGTTTATTGCTGCCGTAACATCGTCTATTTCCCTCTTGGAGGTTTGTACAGCATTCTTTATTGACAAAGCAGTTGAAAAGGGGGAAGAGCCGAATCGTAAAAAATACACCCTTATTCTGGGTCTTGTAATATTCTTCCTGGGATTCCCTGTAGCAATGGACGGACTTGGCGCAGGCAAGGCAGGGGGTGCAATGATTGACATACCGGCTACTATATTCGGAATGAAGGAAGTTAGAGTTGCATTTGACTGCTGGCTTGACTTCTATGACATGATTTCTGAAGGTGTGTTCATGCCTCTTGGTGCCTTGTTGATGTCACTGATAATCGGCTGGAAACTGAAGACAACTGTTATCAAGGAAGAGGTTGAAGCTTCTCCAGGCATTAAGATGAAGAGATACGGCTTCTGGGATATTTGCTTCAAATTTATAGTTCCTGTTGCCATGGTATTGGTATTGATGGGTCAGCTTGATGACTTCTTCGGATTAGGTATTTTCTAAAGCAATTTTATAAACAATATAAGGAGCGGATTTCCGCTCCTTTAATTATGTAAATTTTCTATAATGAACATGTCCTTTGTGTCCCTTTGCTATACAAGGTCACAGGGATTTTAAAGTTTTGCTCATTAAATCACTTCCTATAAGAGTGTCAGGAAATATTTTTGAGGCAAATTTCAGGTATTCTTCCGGATTCGGCATGGAAGGACTGAAATGTGTAAGCCATAGCTCCTGAACCTTTGCATTTAGTGCAATATAAGCAGCTTCTGAAAAAATCATGTGCATTTTTGCCACAGCACCTTCAAGCATTTCATCATTTCCGTACATTCCTTCGCAAATAAACAAATCAGAATCCCTGACTATTTCATCAATAAATTTAACAGGTCTTGTATCCGTTACATAGGAAACCTTTATGGACTTCCTGGGACTTCCCAGAACCATACTTGGTGTAATCGTCCTGCCTTCTACAACAACTTCCCCGCCTTCGTGGAGCTGTCTCCAAAGATTAACCGGAATATTAAGATCTTTTGCCTTATCCGGCTGAAAACGAGCTTTTAAACGAAGCTCAAAGCTGTAGCCTAAACAGTTTATATGATGCTTTAAAGGAATAGACGTTATATATAAGCCTATCTTTATAAATTCCTGGGGTTTAGTGTCGTGGAGCTCCGCAATCCTGACTTCATATGGCAGAAATCCGCAGACAACCAACAGAGAATTAAGTATTCTTGTGCTTCCTCTGGGTGCAATTATATCTAGGGGCTCAGTTCTGCCGTGATTTCCCATGGTTAAAAGAAGCCCCGGCAATCCTGTCACATGGTCTGCATGGCAGTGGGTTATTAATATTGTGTCAATTTTATTTAAACTTATTTTTCCCTTGTGGAGTGAAATTTGTGTTCCTTCGCCGCAGTCTATAAGGATTGATTTTCCATTGCATTCAATATGACATGATGCCAAGTACCTGTTAGGCAGGGGGACCATTCCTCCTGTACCGATTAAAGTAACGTTTATCATATAATCACCTTTTTTTCTTAAGTGATTCAATTATACACAATAATGCTGTATTTTTCAATAAATATATTATGACATAATGCGGGGGGCGGCAATCATTCAGTATTTTTCATAACAGTATCAACATCCCTATACAAATTATAACAGACAATAATCCCTGCAAGGCTTTATAAAAGACATAAGAGCTGATATTAAAATTAAAATCATCTGTTACCGCAGTTGTTTGTAAAATTACAGAAATTCCGGAGAAGCTTATGAGGAAATTAATAACTATAAGCTTAACATCCAAGGGGAGGGAGGAGGAGGCAGCCAGGCTGCAGCCGTTTGAAATTTCCAGGATGCCTACGGAAACAGAATGTATTATATCGCTAAGGGGTCTGCTTAATAAAAGATACTTTGAAAGAGAGATAAGAAGGTTATCGAAAAAGTTGGAAAACACTGAAAACATTACAATAACACCGCCGATGGACAAGATGGAAGTAATTGATTTATAAATTGAAGAATTAAAGGCGTCGTAAAAGGATATATATTTTTGCTTTTTATCCTTTGCAAAGGCTGCAGTCGGTCTGTCTTTTTTTATGAGCATTCCTATGAGTAACGCACTGAGCAAATGGGGAAGGGCAATATATTTGGACAGGCTTAAATCTCCAAGCATTGAATATGATACTGCGCCTGCCATAAATTGAAAGCTGCAGTTGTTAGTAAAAACAACCAAAGCATTTGCTTCACTGCTGTCTATTCTTTTATAGGAAGCCATGGTATTCACTGTCATTGCTCCGGAAGGGTAGCCTACCACGAAGCTGATAAAGTAGGGGATGAATGCATATCTGCTCTGAAATATTATATTTGATATAAAGGATAGCTTTTCTGACAATCTGTACAAGAAATTATATTGCAGCAATATATTTGATAGAATGGCCATAGGAAGCAGGTAGGGAATCATATTGTTAACCCAAATTTTCAAGCCGTTAAAAACACCTTCCGAAACTAAGTCCGGTTTCATAACGAACAGGAAAATAATCATCATTATGGAAACAGGAATAAAATTTCTTTTTAACATAAAAAACACCCCCTTTTATTTTATTGTCCATAAATTGTTTATATGCTTTTCCATATACAATAATTTCATTATGTTTTATAAAGGCAATTATGTTGAGCCAGAAATAAAAACATTTCGGAAATTATTATTAAAATGAATGACAAATTAAGCTTAATCATAATAAAATAAGTGTGAAGGAGATAAGAGTTTTGCTCAAGGAAAAGCAGGAGAAGAAAAATATCGGCATTGTTGTACCATAAATTTATCTGATCGGTATAACAACTTATAAGATTATTAAAATAGCCTATAGGGAAGATTCTTTCATACTAAAAAGATTGAAAGGGAAAAGGCGGTTTCATTATTTAAATATTTATATACACTGCATTTTCAGTATATTCGCTGTTTATTTTTCTGTTTTTCAAAGGAAGGTAATAAATATTTGAAGATTTGTTTGTTATATTAAAAACCTTAAGGTTTTCAGGAGACAGGTTATATTTTTTATAGTCTGAAAACCTGTTAATCACCTTAATTCCATTGTTCTTTGCATGCTTTATAGCTCTTCTGCCTGCATTATTAAAAGCAAGCACTTTAACATAATCGTTATTGGTTAACATAATTTTAATTATGTCAACCTTTTTTATGTCAAGGAGAATATTAAGAAGACATCTTCTAAGCTTTGAATATGTATACCGCTTTGATTTAAGAGACATTATAAGGTCATCAATATTTTCATGCTTGAATGACTGCGACATGATTTTATTGTTTAATCCTTCCTTTATTTCATAAATTGTATTTAAGTCATCACATGTAATTATTTTATAATATAAATAATCGGTATAATTGTTCAGTGTGTTGAATTGTTTGTGGTCATTGTAGAATTTTTCAATCAGCTCAAGACTTTTTTCCGTAAGCTTAAGATTATTCAAAGAGCCTTCCAGCATGGAGTTTCTGATGGCAGCTGCACTGTGAAAAGGTCCTTGAAATTCTGTATCATTGTGAGCCATGCCCAAACGTTTGACAGGATAGTAGCTAAGGTTTAAATCTAACTTCATGGCGCTTTTTATATATTCCACAGCCAGGACATTATTGGGCGAATAAACAGCTTCAGCTTCATCATTAATTAAAGACACCAGTGCATTTGACATGGCATTTGGGTAGGACAGTCCTTTTTTTATTTCTTCCTTAAAATTTTTATTGAATTCCGGCGTTAATTGCAGACATGCAATTTTTTCCAACAGCTTGACATCGTCATTTTCACAGCCGAAGCTTATGGAATCAACATTAAGTTTTTTTAATTCCTTAATTGCGGCAAAAGCGAACATTTCAGCATTCTGGCATGAAAAAGGCATGGGGAGCTCAATAACAATATCGGCACCTCCATATACTGCAGCTTCCGCACGATTGAATTTATCTATGATTGCAGGTTCTCCGCGCTGGACGAAATTACCGCTCATAACAACAGCAATACAATCGCAGTCTGATAGTTTTCTGGCCATTTTAAGCTGGTATTCGTGGCCTGTATGAAAAGGATTATATTCAGCAACAACACCGGTAATTTTCATATTTTTATCCCCGTCTTATATGACAAGGGACAGGGGTGCTGTCATCTTGTCACATATTTGCATTTTATAATAATATCTTAATTATAAACAGGCTTGATGTCAAATAATTTCAAGACAGTAAAATTTAAATAAAAATTTTTACAAAAGACTTAAATTTTTTCAGCTATATAAAATTATTATATGCAGATAATATTATCAGCTAAAAAAGCTAAAAACATTTAAAAAGGATGATTAAAAAATGCAGAATTCCAACAGCAGTCAAAATTATAATTTTTCCAACAATGTTAAACAGTTCGAATTAAATGAAGCCAGGAGAAAAATGGGCATTAGTCAAGTTCAGGGACAAGTGCCGGTGGTACAGCAAAAGTCAAATCAATTGAACAAAACTGATGAGGAGGAATTTAACACTCTTTTTTAACCAAATTAAAAAGTTGATCAAATCAAAAAGAGCCCGGGCTCTTTTTGTTATGGTATGACAGTACTCCCGTTCCCTTGTTATAAAATTCTTGAAAATCATTGTTTATTTTTTGTTAAATTGATGATATACTGTTTTTATATCAGAAGAAAAATGCAAATGGTGATATTATGAGCTTAACATTTGTTATCGGCGGTGCGAGAAGCGGAAAGAGTACATATGCTGAAGCAAAGGCAAAGGAATATTCGCAGCATGTATTGTATATAGCATCTGCAGTTGTAACAGACCAGGCAATGGCTGACAGAGTTAAAAGACACAGGGAGCAGAGACCTGCCTCATGGCACACGCTGGAAGCGTACGGCAGCTTTGACAAGCTGATTGACAATCCTTTATTTGTTCAATCCGAAGTAATACTATTTGACTGCATTACAACAATGATTGCTAATTACATGGTTGACAGCAGTTTGGATTTTGACACCTGCAGTGTGGAAGATGTTAATATCCTGGAAGAGAAAATCACAAATGAGGTTTTTTCATTAATTGATGTATGCAATGACAACAATAAAAAACTAATAATAGTATCTAATGAAACAGGTATGGGCCTTGTACCTTATTACTATATGGGAAATTACTTCAGGGATATAAGCGGCCGTATCAACAGTAATCTTGGCCTTAAATCGGATAATATGTATTTTATATTTTCGGGAATACCAATCAAGCTTAAAGACAAAGGGGAAATGGTAAAATGGCCTCAGGATTTTTGACTCTCATTTCATTTTTTACCCGAATTCCAGTTGGAAGAAAAATTGAATACAACGAAGAAAACTTTATAAGAGCATTGAATCTTTTCACCCTTACAGGAGCGGTTATTGGTTTTCTTTTAGCCTTGACATACTTAATTTTTAACAGACAGATACCCTTCCTAAGAGGACTGGTAATTACCATTATGTATATTATTATAACAGGCGGAATACATTTGGACGGTGCTGCCGATACTTCAGACGGTCTGTTTTCAGGAAGGACAGGGGATGAAGTTTTTGAAATAATGAGTGATTCCCGTATAGGAAGCTTTGGAGTAATAACATTGATTTTAATTGTCCTTTCCCAATTTATTCTGTTTTCTTACATAAGCATTGAAGCAGTATTTATTATGCCTCTTGCAGGACGGGCAGGCGCAATAGCCGGCTGTTGGAATAAAAAATACGCAAAAGGGACAAAGGGTATGGGAACTGCGTTTGTTGAAAATATTGACAAGAGCGTTCTATTGATTAATTTATCCATATTATTTGTATTTTCAATCCTGTCATGGCAAAGAACAATAATATTTACAGCATCTTTTGCAGCAGTCAGCCTTTCATATTTTATATCCACGTTGATAGAAGATAAAATAGGAGGTATGACAGGGGATACATGCGGGTTTATAACTGAAATAAGCCAGATAATTTTTATGATAACAGTACTTTTCTTAATGAGGCAGTTATGATATACTTAGTTCGCCACGGAGAATCAGAAGCAAATATATCAAGAAGATTCAGCGGAATAACCGATGTTGAACTGACTGAAAAAGGTCTCTTGCAGGCAGTGAAGGCAGGAAAAAAGCTGAAGGACAAAACAATACATAAGATTTTTTCAAGCCCTTTGAAAAGAGCAATATATACAGCTGAAATAATTGCAGATGAAATCGGGTTTGACAAAAAAGACATAATAGTTGAAAACAGTATAACAGAAGTTGATTTCGGTATTTTTGAAAACCTTACATGGGAAGAAATTGTGGGGATGTATGCCGATGAAGTAGAAAGCTGGACTGAATTTAAACATAAATATAAATTCCCCAAAGGGGAAGGATATGATGATATTGTAAAAAGAGTTGCGGGCTTTATGGATAAGGTGCCTGACAATTCGTTGATATCAACTCACTACGGCGTGATTCAGGCTGTTCTTTTGTATTATAATATAGCCGATGATGACACATTATGGAATTATAAAATATCAAACTGCGATATCTTTGAACTGGACAATAAAAAATTAACAGGCATAATAAGGAGCTGTACTTAAAATCTAAGGATTTTATATATAAAAAAACTATGGAGGAATTATATGAATGTACTAGTAATTAACTGCGGGTCTTCATCACTAAAATATCAACTGATAAATATGGATGGTGAAAAGGTCCTGGCAAAGGGCTTAGTTGAAAGGATAGGAATTAAGGGAGGTTTATTAAAACACGAAAAACCGGGATTTGACAAGCTGGTTATTGAAGAAGACTTGAAAAATCACAAGGAAGCAGTCAATCTTATGCTGAAAGCACTGCTTGATGAAAAATACGGCGCAATCA
>JAGOIH010000057.1:0-3225 GCA_017995755.1 Sedimentibacter sp.
ATACTGGTAAGAAAAGAAACATCCCCCGAAGATATTGAAGGTATGAGCAAAGCAAAGGGCATACTCACTGCAAGAGGAGGGATGACTTCTCATGCTGCTGTTGTTGCAAGAGGCATGGGCAAATGCTGTGTTGCCGGCTGTGAATCAGCAGTAGTAGATGAAAAGAACAAAACCATGACAGTAAACAAGGTTGTTTACAATGAAGGCGACTATATTTCCCTTGACGGCTCAACAGGAAGCGTATATGTAGGAGTAATAAAAACAGTTCCTGCCAATATATCCGGAAACTTTGAAAAATTAATGGTTTGGGCAGATGAATTCAGAAGACTTAAAGTTCGTACAAATGCAGATACACCCCATGATTCAGAAACAGCTGTAAAATTCGGAGCAGAGGGCATCGGACTTTGCAGAACCGAGCACATGTTCTTTGAAGAAAGCCGTATATTCTCTGTAAGAAAGATGATTATTTCCGATACTTTGGAACAGAGAGAAAAAGCTTTGGCAGAAATTATGCCTATGCAGAAAAATGACTTCAAAGGAATATTTAAAGCAATGGGTGTCCGTCCGGTTACCATAAGACTGCTTGATCCTCCCCTTCATGAATTCCTGCCGGCAGAGGAAGAAGATATAGTGGAATTAGCTGAAGCTATGGATGTTCCGTTAAAAGAATTAAAAGCCAAAATCAGCAGTCTCCATGAATTTAACCCGATGCTGGGCCACAGGGGCTGCCGTCTTGCAATTTCATACCCTGAAATAGCAAAAATGCAGGCAAGAGCCATAATCGAGGCTGCCATTGAAGTTTCAAGAGAAGAAAATATTGAAATTGTGCCGGAAATAATGGTTCCCCTCGTAGGCAAGAAAGAAGAGCTTGTGATACTGCGAAAACTGATAATTGAAACAGCTGAGGAAACAAAGAAAGAATTCAAATCTGATCTGAACTATCTTGTAGGTACTATGATTGAAATACCAAGAGCATGCCTGACAGCTGATGAAGTGGCAGAATATGCAGATTTCTTCTCCTTTGGTACAAACGACCTTACACAGATGACATTTGGATATTCTAGAGATGATGCAGGCAAATTCCTTGAAGATTACAAGGAAGCAAGAATTCTTGAACAAGACCCCTTTGAAACAATCGACCAGGAAGGCGTGGGAAAACTTGTTGCCATGGCTGTTACTTTAGGCAGGAAAGCAAAGGAAGAGCTGCACCTTGGAGTTTGCGGCGAGCACGGCGGAGACCCCGCATCAGTGGAATTCTTCCACAGGGTTGGGCTTGACTATGTATCATGCTCACCGTTCAGAGTTCCTGTTGCTAGACTAGCTGCTGCCCAGGCTGCAATTAAAGATAAACTGAATGTTCATATTGACAAATAGAAAATAGCAATTAAAAGGGGGGCCGCTCAAAACTAGAGCAGCACCCCTTTTTTCTAAAGTAAAAACCATTATATATAATTAAAAACTCCTAAGAAAGAAAAAATCTTCTCTAAAAACTGTTGACGTTGATTGGCAGACCACCCGTCCCCTTTTCATATGCCAGATTTTTGTAGGTTGTGAATATGAATCTTAATCCCTGGTGTTCGTGCAGCTCAGAAGCATACGTTAGAAGCCAGTCCTTATCCTCTTCAAAATTATGCAAATATGTATCTGCTTCCAATACTGCGTCAAATTTGGTAATATAGGCTTCGCTGCAAAAAGGATACAATTCATTGTACAATTTTCCCCCGCCTATTAAAAACACATCGTCACTGTTATAATTTTTCAGCTCTTCAAACAAGGCTTCTGTTGAATTTACTACGATACAGCCTTCCTTTTCAAAATTCACATCACGTGTTAAAACTATATTTGTCCTGTTTATCAAGGGTTTTCCTCCCGGAAGAGAAAGAAGAGTTTTTCTCCCCATGACAACAACCTTATTCAAGGTAGTTTTTTTAAAAAAATCCATATCCTGAGGCACATTGAATAAGAGCTCCCCCTTATTTCCTATTCCCCAATCTCTTGCTACTGCAACTATTAATTTCATGGTTTCTCCCTTATACCGCAATGGGTACCTTTACCTTAAAAGGATTGTATTTATAATCAACTAAATTAAAACTGTCCACAGAAAAATCATAAAAATCATTGATGCTCTTGTCTATTTCCAGAACCGGTGCATCGTGGCTTTCCATTTCAATTAGCTCTTCTATTATAGGAACATGCCTGTCGTAAATATGAGCATCCGCAATTACATGAACCAGTTCTCCGGCAACCAGTCCGCTAACCTGAGCCATCATATGCACCAATATTGAATACTGTACCACGTTCCAGTTGTTGGCAGCCAAAACATCCTGAGACCGCTGGTTTAGTATTGCATTTAACCTGTTGCCTGAAACATTGAAGGTCATGCTGTATGCACAAGGGTATAGATGCATTTCATGAAGATCCTGAAAGTTATAAATATTTGTCATGATTCTTCTGCTTGCAGGATTGTTTTTTAAATCATAGATTACTCTGTCTACCTGGTCAAAATCCCCTTCCCTGTATTTATGCTTAATGCCTAATTGATAACCGTAAGCCTTGCCTATGGAGCCTGTTTCATCTGCCCATGAATCCCATATCCTGCTGTTCAAGTCATTAACATTATTTGACTTCTTCTGCCATATCCACAATAATTCATCTACGGCAGCTTTGAAATTAGTTTTTCTCAGTGTGAGAATCGGAAAGCTCTCCTGCAAATCATATCTGTTTACCACTCCAAACTTCTTGATAGTGTGAGCAGGCGTACCATCCTCCCACCTTGGCCTTACATCGTAAGCTGTGTCCCATACTCCATTTGTCAATATATCCTTGCACATTTGTATAAAAATTTTATCTGCAGTACTCATAATTTATCCCTCACTTTAAATATTACAGATATTATATATTAGAAGAGTTGGGATTACAAGAAATAATTGGACATAAAGAACCAAAAAGGAACTGTAAAAGCAAGTTCCTTCCTATCTCATGGTATTTTGTCTGATAAAATTTTTTATCTGCATTTTTTGTTCAAAATCTGATACTCTCAAGGCTTCGGAATCCTCATTGTCAAAATTCTTAAAATATATGCACATGTCCCCGTCTTTGGTATCATCATATCTTATGCACCTGAATCCATTATCGTACATTTTTTGGATTTTCTCAAAATCATTCATAATTTTCTCCCCTGGTGTTTTGTATATATTATTGCCACTATATAGAAAATTATGACTA
>JAGOIH010000057.1:3325-9805 GCA_017995755.1 Sedimentibacter sp.
ACTCCATTTTCCTTTATGCCGATAGCTCTTTGAAGGTCTTTGTTTAGCTTTTCGCCATTTATATCATATTCATTCAATATAGTTTGAATCGTTTTGATTCCGGCATTCCTCCACAATGAAAAATCAATCAATGTGCCGTCCTTGTCAAATAATATTCCTTTAACCATTTTCCCACCCCCTTTTTTGTTTTGTATTGATAATATATTACACCTGGTTTATATGATTTCTTTGTTCATATTATAAAATATGTGTATATAAAACATATGCACATTTATATATTCTATGTAATGAATCTTTACCTATCCTTGAAAAGAATTATGGAGACTACTATTATATTTTGAGGAATCAAAAATGTGACAGGAAAGGTATAATTCCATCCTGTCTGTCAAAATACCGGCAATAAAAGAAAGGAGATTTATATAAGAATACCGAAACACACAGGATTTATATAATTCTAAGTCGGGGAAAAATAAAAAGACTGCGAGGATTCCTCCTGTACAGTCCATGATTTAATATTATAAGAAAAGTTGTATAATTTACTTAATCCAGGAAATCAAATTCAACTCCGCAGACACTTATTAAGTCTCCCTCTACAGCACCCAGGTCTCTTAATTTTTGTATTACTCCCTTGTCCACAAGGACCTTCTGGAAATTTGAAAAAGATTCAAAATCATCAAAATTGGTTGATGCGACAAGTCTTTCAAGGAAGTCTCCCTCTGCGGAAAAATAATCATCTTCCTTGCTTACAACAATCGTATCCCTATCCTTTTTGTCAAAGAAACTTTCTACAGCATTTTCATCAACAAATTCTATCTCTTCTTCAATCTGGATCAGTCTTTCATATGCTCTTTTCTTCAAAAAGTCAAGTCCCTGGCCGGTTGCGGCAGATATCTGGATTATTTCGTATTTGTCTGAAAATATTTTGTTTATTTTTTTAACATTACTTGCAGCTTCAGGTAAATCCATTTTATTCAAGACTATAACCTGATGTTTTTGTGATAATTTTTCGCTGTATTGGCTTAATTCTTCATTTATTTTATAAAAATCTTCAACCGGGTCCCTTCCCTCCTGGCCTGATGCATCAAGCACATGCAGAAGCAATCTTGTTCTTTCAACATGCCTTAAAAAGTCAAGCCCCAAGCCTGCACCTTCTGAAGCACCTTCTATAAGCCCGGGAATATCAGCAAGCACGTAGCTGTGGCCTTCGCCTATTGAAACAACCCCCAAGTTCGGCTTTAAAGTCGTAAAGGGATAATTTGCTATTTTTGGCTTGGCGCTTGTTACAGATGCCAGTATTGTTGATTTTCCTACATTGGGAAACCCTATAAGCCCTACATCCGCAATGAGCTTAAGTTCAAGCACAATTTCCCTTTCATCTCCCTTGCCTCCAGGTTCGGCAAATCGGGGAGTGCGCCTTATGGAGCTTTTGAATTTAACATTTCCCTTGCCGCCGTGGCCTCCCCTTGCAGCGACATATTCCTGACCGCCGGTTTTTAAATCAGCCATCACAATGCCTGTTTCTTTGTCCTTTATCAAGGTTCCTGGAGGAACCCTCAAATAAAGGTCCTTGCCGTCAGCACCATATTGTTTTTTCCCTCTGCCGTCTTCTCCGTTTTCAGCCTGATAATGGTTTTTGTATCTGAAATCCATCAAGGTCCTGAGACCTTCATCGGCAACTATGATGACACTTCCTCCGTCGCCTCCGTCACCGCCTGCAGGCCCCCCCATTGGTATGTATTTTTCCCGTCTGAATGCGACGCTTCCGTTTCCGCCTTTGCCGGCCTTAATGCTTATTTTTGCCATATCCACAAACATATTTTTATTTCACAACCTTTTTTATTAGTCTTCCCTTATACCTGTAATTAAAAACCTACCTTACGGTAGGTCGTTTATTGCGCAAGCAACAAGGTTCCCGTGTACCCAACAGCAATCTATGATTGCGTCGTTGGGTTGGGTTCTTATTATGCTTCTAATTCAACAGGATATACGCTGACCTGTTTTCTTGTTTTATCTTTTCTTTCGTACTTAACCTTTCCGTCAACCATGGCAAATAGTGTATCATCACTTCCAATGCCTACGTTTATTCCCGGATGAAGCTTGGTACCTCTTTGTCTAACAAGAATATTTCCGGCCAAAACAAACTGGCCGTCGGTTCTTTTTACTCCCAATCTCTTGGAATTGCTGTCCCTGCCGTTTCTTGAACTGCCGACACCCTTTTTATGTGCAAATAACTGTAAGTTTAATTTCAATAACATGTTTACACCTCCTCAAATTTAAGTGTAATATAATCGCTGTAATCTTCCAATAATAATTCCATTCCGACTATGAGATTTCTGTATACTATATCAGTTTTATCATTGTTCTTAAGTGTTTTCAAACTCATCATCCCCTCATCATCCACTGCATATTCAATGTTCTGAGGTTCTATCCCGGCAACAAGGTTCAATGAATTTAATGCTGTATAAGACAAAATCGAAACTGACGCACAAATTATGTCAAATCCTGCTTCGGCGTAATCAGAATGGCCTTTAACCATAAAACCTTTGATTTCATCCCTGGTTTTAAATATGGTAACTGTAATCATACTAACCTACTATTTTTTCAATTTTAACCTGTGTATAGGGCTGACGATGACCTTGTTTTTTTCTGTAGTCCTTTTTTGATTTGTATTTGAAAATTAATATTTTCTTTTCTTTTCCCTGGTTTTCAACTACTCCTTCAACTACTGCTCCGTCAACATATGGTTTCCCTACATTCAGCTTTCCTTCATCGGCAACAAGCAAAACCTTATCAAATTTTACTGTTTCTCCGTCTGCGATGCTAAGTTTTTCAACTCTTACCACGTCGCCTTCCTGAACTCTATATTGTTTTCCACCTGTCTCAATAATTGCGTACATAAGCTACCTCCTCTTCCCAGTCTCGCCATTGCAGGTACTTCGTGTTTTAAACCTGTTCCGAGCGGCTTCTAACAAATAATGATTCTATCAAAATGTAAAATGTTTGTCAACTAATTTTTTTGTCGCAGCACAATCCCATTTTGCACGACCACAGGGAGTGAACAAAATGGTGATGGAGCCTGCGAAACTGCTATATTCGATATATTCCATCTATATTGGACAATTTCCCCATTTTCCCTGCAATAATTTCATCTGATAAAATATGCTCATCCTGTTCAATATATATTTTAATATCGTACTTTTTTTCAATTTCAGCAATAATGTCCATGCAGCTTTTGACTATTTTATTGTACAATAAGCATCCCACATTTAAAACTACTGCTTCCGATGATGTATTAAGCTTAATATTCTTTATTATTTCTTCTATTTCCATAAATATAAATGCTTTTGACATGCTTCTGCCGCTGCCGCTGCAATGTACACATTCCTCGGTCATAAGATTATAGAAATTTTCCTTATTCTTCTTTCTTGTTATTTCCATAATGCAGAGCTTTGTTATCCCTATAACATTGGTTCTGGTTTTGTCATCCTTAAACAGGGACTTTGCTTTTGCTTTTAACAGGGCAATACTTTCTTTCTTTTTAATATCAATGAAATCAATTAAAATAATCCCGCTGATATTTCTAAGCTTTACCTGCCGTGCTATTTCTTCGACTGCTTCTAAATCAATTGCCAGGGCTGTTTCCTCCATATTGCGGCTTCCCGTATATTTCCCGCTGTTTACGTCAATCACCGTCAATGCTTCAGTCATATCAATTATTATTGAGCCTCCATTTTTTAGTTCAACCTTCCTGTCAAGCAGCTTTTTAACCTGGTTTTCGATATTAAATTTTTCAAATACCCTCTGTTCCAGTATTACTTTGATATTTTTAAGATCATTCCCGGAAAGGCCGGAAATCATATCCTTGAATCTATCCTTAGTAATTTTGTCTTCCACATAAATCTCTTCTACGGTTGAATCGATATAGTCCAAAAAAAGTCTTTCATTCAGAGAATTGCTTTTATATAGAAGCTTGGGGGCATAGGAATATTTGTATTCCCTTTCAATCTGCATATATATGCTGGACAGCATCTCATATTCCTTTTCTATTGCTTCCCGTGGACATCCCTTGGCAAATGTTCTTATAATCATGCCATTTCCGTCAGCCATTATGCTTTTGCCTATTTCTTCAAGCCTTTTCCGCTCATCGCGGTCTTTGATTTTCTTAGAAAGATTAACTCCCATAGTATTGGGAATAAATGCAATATATTTTCCCGTAAAGGATATGTCAGTTGTAACTGAGATGTTTTTCTCACCTATGGGCTCTCTTACAATCTGAACCAGCAGCTCATCCCCGGTTTTAAGCACCTTGTTAATATTTTTAGCATCTTTCCTCTTAATCCTTAATTCTTGCAGGAACTTATCCGAAAGCAGGTCATCAAAAAACAAATATGCATTCTTGCCAAGGCCGATGTCAACAAAGGCAGCTTCCATGCCCGGTAGTATATTCATTACTTTTCCCTTGTAGATGTTACCTGAAACATTTTGCTTGTTATTTAATTCAAAATGATAATCAACAAGCCTGCCATCCTGTATAATTGCCGCATGATTAAAAAATACAGAACTACTTACTAAAACCTGCTTCATTGCACTCTCCCCATTACTGCAATATTGGCTTCATATCTTTATCCAATGCATCTATTTTCATCACTGTGAAATAATCTGTTTCAAAACCTTTTTTCCTTAATAATTTAATAAGCTCTTCGACCTTCATGCTTCCGCTTTCCTGAGTTTTAAAAACAGCAGCAATTTTGGTTTTATTATTTATATTTTCAGCCTTTAAATAATGCAGCAGATCTTTGGTGTTTAATTCCCTGGTCACTGATTTGTTTTTTTTATTTTTCTTATCCCTGTAATATATTTCGCCTTTTGTAAGCATTTCATCTAAATATTTATTAAGCTTATCTATATCGATATCCGACTCAATATTTATCGAATACTGGGCATAGGCGCATCTTTTCATGAGAGAATCTGTATTTTGGGTATAACCTGCCTTGATTACCTGCATTTCCTTAGGCATCACCATGTTCATCTTTTCTGTAAAGAGGTTTGGGTCTATACTTTCATCAAGCTCCAGTTCAAAATATTCACCTGTGCTCTCTATTCCCAGAGACAAGGGATAACCGAAGGATGTTTTCATGTGAGGGTTAAAGCCTTCTGAGTATTTAGCATTTATACCGGCTCTTTTAACAGACCTTTGGATAAATCTTAAAACATCCAGGTGGGAAATATATTTTAAATATCCGGTTTTTGTGTATTTGCATATTATTTTGCACATGGGCAGGCACCTCCCGGCAAATTATAGTTAACCCCGCAGCTTGAGCATATTATTCTGCAGTCGGGAGTGGTGGCACAGTCAAGTGCATTTTTATATTCACTAATTAAATATTTCTTGGTGACTCCTATATCTATGAAGTCCCAGGGCAAAACTTCCGTCAATTCTCTTTGCCGCAGGGCAAAAAAGTCAGGGTCTGTATTTGTTTCTTCAAAGGCATCCATCCATTTTCCAAAGTCAAACATATCGTACCATCCGTCAAACCGGCAGCCGGATTCCCATGCCTTTATCAAGGCTCTGGAAAGTCTTCTGTCCCCCCTTGCAAATACAGCCTCCAAATAACTTAACCTGGGTTCATGATAGCTGAATGAAATCTTCTTATCCTTGATTTCCCTTTGCAATGCCTTTGCCTTATCATAGAACTGGTCCATATTGTTTTGAGGAAACCACTGAAAAGGTGTAAAAGGCTTTGGTACAAAGCAGGCTGCGCTTACATTTATTTTCAAATTTCCCTTTATGTCTTCTATAGGTCTGTGGAAAAACTTATCCTTTACCTTGTAGGAAAGGTCTTTTATCCCCAGCACATCTTCCATTGTTTCGCCTGGAAGTCCTATCATGAAATATAATTTGACCGTAGACCAGCCCAGGTTAAAGGCTGTTTCCACAGGCCCGAGAATTTGGTCTTCTGTAAGGTTTTTGTTTATAACATCTCTCATCCGTTGGGTTCCTGCCTCCGGTGCAAATGTAAGGCCTGATTTTCGAACCTCCTGAAGCCTTTCTATAATATCAAATGTCATTGAATCAAGCCTTAATGAAGGCAGAGAAATGCTTACATTCTGGTTTTCGTAGGTATCCAAAAGTTTCAATGTCAAATCAGGAAGGCATGAATAATCTCCCGAGCTTAATGAAGTAAGGGATACTTCATCATGACCGGTTGACCTTAAAAGACTGTCTGCCTGTTCTAATAGCGTATCCGCCCTTTTTTCCCTGACAGGTCTGTAAACCATGCCTGCCTGGCAGAAACGGCATCCTCTTGTACACCCTCTGAATAATTCCAAAACCACCCGGTCATGAACAACATCAATGTAGGGCAGGATGCTTTTTTCAGGATAATAGCTTTTGTCCAGGTCCCTTATAATCCGCTTCCTGATAATTTCTTTGGCATTATTGTTCAACAGTCTTCTTTCCTTTATTGTACCGTCATCATT
>JAGOIH010000058.1 GCA_017995755.1 Sedimentibacter sp.
AGATTTCCTGGTATATCCTTCTGGAGCAAACTTTTTGTTTGTAAAGCCGCCCATACAAAATTTGTTTGAAAAACTTATGGAAAGAGGAATATTAATAAGAAAATTCAATGATACCTATTACCGCATATCTGTAGGGGAAAAGGAAGAAAACGAAATATTAACTGAAGAGTTAATAAAAATCAGGAGGGAGCAATGAGGAAAGCTGTAATAACACGAAATACATCAGAAACAAAAATTCAAATCGAGTTAAATTTAGATGAAAGCGGAGCAAGAGAAATTGATACAGGTGTGGGATTTTTGGACCATATGCTGACATTGTTTTGTTTTCATGGCAAATTCGACTTGAATATTAAGTGCAAAGGGGATTTAAACACAGATACCCACCACACATCAGAAGATGTAGGAATAGCATTAGGTCAAGCTTTCACAAAAGCTTTGGGCGATAAAAGAGGCATTGAAAGATTCGGGGCTGCCTATGTGCCCATGGATGAATCTTTGGCAAGAGTTGTTCTTGACTTGAGCGGCAGACCTTGCCTGGTTTACAATTTAGATTTCAAGAAGGCTCAAATAGGAACCATGGCAACAGAGGATTTCAAAGAATTCTTCCAAGGATTTGCAAATAACTGCTTGTGCAACCTGCATATAGAACTGCTGTATGGCGAGAATGACCACCATAAAATTGAAGCTGTATTCAAAGGATTTGGAAGGGCAATGAAAAAGGCAGTGGAGGTCACATCTGACAGCCTTCAATCCACAAAGGGGGCCCTGTAATGATACTGTTACCGGCAATAGATATAAAAGACAACAAATGCGTGAGACTTACTCAGGGAAAGTTTGACAAGCTAGTAGTGTATTCAGACGACCCTGGGGAAATGGCAAGAAAATGGGAGTCGATGGGGGCTGAATACCTCCATGTAGTTGATTTGGACGGTGCTAAAAATGAAGGTTTTCAAAACAGAAGGTCAATTGAAAAAATAGCCAAATCAATATCAATTCCCATACAGACGGGGGGAGGAATCCGGAGTGAGGAAAGAGTAAAAGATTTGATTAATATAGGTGTTGACAGGGTTATTGTAGGCACTATGGCAATTGAAAACAGAGAGCTTCTTACAAAGCTTGTGAAAAATTACAAAGACCACATAGCGGTTTCCATAGATGCATTAAAGAGCAAGGTTGCAACAAGAGGATGGCAGAGGGTTGAGAATGTGGATTCAATAGAAATGTGTAAAGCATTGGAATCCATGGGGATAAGAACCATTGTCTACACGGATATTTCAAAAGATGGAATGCTTTCGGGGCCGAATTTCGACATATATAGAGAATTATCAACAAAAACAATCATAAATATAATTGCATCCGGGGGTGTCACTACACCGGAGGATATAAAAAAGCTTAGAGAAATGAACTTATACGGGGCAATTATCGGGAAAGCCTTATACGATGGCAGATTAGATTTCAAGGATGCCCTAAAAATATAATTATCAGGAGGAAAAAAATGGCAGTAAGAATAATACCCTGCTTGGACGTAATAAACGGAAGAGTTGTTAAGGGGACAAAGTTTAAAGATATTAAAGATGTTGATGACCCGGTTAATTTAGGCAAATACTACAGTGATTCAGGAGCAGATGAGTTAGTGTTTTATGATATTACTGCATCCCTTGAAGGCAGGAAAACTTCTCTTGAATTTGTAAAAAAAGTTGCTGCTGAAATAAATATCCCCTTCTGTGTGGGAGGAGGAATCTCATCCATAGAAGATTTCAAGCATGTTTTAGAAAGCGGTGCGGATAAGATATCCATTAATTCAGCTGCAGTAAAAAACCCCTATTTAATAAAAGAAGCATCAGGAATCTATGGCAGTAAGTGCCTTGTGCTGGCTCTAGACGTAAAAAGAAATGAAGAAGGCTCATGGAGTGTCTACGTCAAGGGGGGAAAAGAAAAAACATCCCTGGATGCTGTTGAATGGGTTAAGACAGGCGTGAAATTGGGAGCGGGAGAAATCGTTGTAAACAGCATTGATGAGGATGGTATGAAAACCGGATACGACTTGGAACTCCTGAAAAGAGTAAAAGCTGCTGTAAATGTTCCGGTTATTGCATCCGGAGGTGCAGGAAAGTACGAACATTTTTTAGAAGCTGTTAAATATGCAGCTGTAGACGGCGTTCTTGCAGCTTCAGTATTTCATTTCGGAGAAATAAAAATACCCGAACTCAAAAAATACTTGAGGGAAAACGGATTGTAGGCAGGAGGATACAATGGAAACTCAAATGTTAAATGGGATAAAATTTGATGAAAAAGGTTTGATTCTTGCAATAGCACAGGATTATATAACAAGTGAAGTACTTATGGCTGCATATATGAACGAGAAGGCTTTAGAAATAACCTTGAAGGAAAAGAAAGTTTGTTATTTCTCAAGAAGCCGTAATTGTTTATGGAGAAAGGGAGAAACATCAGGACATGTCCAGCATTTAAAGGGTCTCTACTATGACTGTGATGCCGATGCAATTTTATTGAAGGTAGAGCAGGTTGGAAATGCATGTCACACAGGGGCATACTCATGTTTTTTCAATAAGGTTTACGAAGAGGACATAGCTGACAAATCAATTATTAATAAGGTGTACTGTCAAATACAAAACCGAAAAGATAATCCCAAGGAAGGCTCATACACAAACTATCTGTTTAATGAAGGACTTGATAAAATATTGAAAAAAATCGGTGAGGAAAGCAGCGAAGTATTAATAGCAGCAAAAAATAAAAACAAAGAAGAACTTATTTATGAAATTTCCGATTTAATTTACCACTCCTTGGTTCTCATGGTAAGTGAAGGTGTAACCATTGATGATCTGCAGAAAGAACTGACAAAAAGGCATAGATAGCTGGAAAGGCAGCTTGTATAGAACTGTCTGACAAAACAACTATTTATAACAAAGTGTGCAAAATTTCAAGTAATGTGTGGTTTGTGCTGTATTAATTCCGGATATTCCACATATTACTTGAAATTTCGACCATATTCTACTTAAAAATCATCTTCCCCTAAATATATTTCACACAATAATTGAAATTTTGAGCAAGTTAAAGCCTGTTTATTCCAATTTTAAAGCTGAATGGACATGCTATTTTCCCTGCACTTTGGTTTGAAAAAATAGGGTTAGGGCACCTTTAATATGCTCTTGCTGCGTAAATCATGTGTTTTGCAGGTTTCCCGCAGATATGACACTTGTCTCCCAAGTCTTCCTGCTCAAAAGGAATACACCTGATTGTTGCGCCGGTTTCTTCTTTTAGTTTATCTTCACATTCCCTTTCACCGCACCACATCATTTTGGCAAATCCGGGTCGGTTAGGAAGATCTTTTTTGTATTGTTCATAGTCTTTTACAATATAAGTATGGGCTTCCCTGTGAGCTTTTGCTTTTTCAAATAAATCATTTTGCATTGTTTCAAGCATGTTATATATTGTGTCTTCAATATTATCAAGTGAAAGAGTTTCTTTTTCTAATTTATCTCTTCTTACAGCAACAGCCTGATTATTGTCAATGTCTCTTGGCCCAATTTCAATACGAATAGGGTAACCCTTCATTTCATATTGATTGAACTTCCAGCCCGGTGAGTATTCTGTGCTGTCATCAAGTTCAACTCTGATTCCTTTAGCTTTTAATTTTTCATATAATTCATTTGCTTTTTCCAATACTCCTTCTTTCTTTTGTGCTATCGGAATTATTACAACTTGAACAGGTGCCATTTTAGGAGGCAGTACCAATCCCCTGTTGTCTGAATGAACCATTATCAGACCGCCGATGAGTCTGGTGGAAATACCCCAGGATGTATGATAAGGGTATTGTTCCTGTCCGTTTCTGCCCTGGAATTTTATTTCAAATGCTTTTGTAAAATGCTGACCTAAATTATGTGAAGTTCCTGCCTGTAATGCCTGGCCGTCATGCATCAATGCTTCCATTGTATATGTGGCATGGGCGCCTGCAAATCTTTCCTTGTCGCTTTTTTGTCCCACAACAACAGGTATGGCCATTAAGTCTTCAGCTACCTGCCTGTATATATCGAGCATCTGCAATGTTTCTGCCTGAGCTTCTTCCTCTGTTTCATGAAGAGTGTGGCCTTCCTGCCATAAGAATTCTGACGTTCTTAAAAAAGGCCTTGTTGTTTTTTCCCATCTTACAACGCTGCACCATTGATTATACAAGTATGGCAGGTCTCTGTATGAGTTTAGCCATTTTGCATACATATGGCAAATAATAGTCTCTGACGTAGGTCTTATAACCAGCCTTTCTGCCAGTTCCTGGCTTCCCCCGTGGGTAACCCAGGCAACTTCAGGAGCAAATCCTTCAACATGCTCCTTTTCTTTCGTCAATAAGCTTTCCGGAATTAATAACGGAAAATACATGTTCTTATGGCCGGTTGCTTTGAACTTTTCATCTGCATATTCTTGAATTTTCTCCCACAAGGCATAACCGTAAGGTCTTATTACCATAAAACCTTTTACAGGTGAATAGTCAACCAATTCATTTTTCATTATTACATCTGTATACCACCTGCTGAAGTCTTCTTCCATAGGTGTAATTTCTTTTACGAACTCTTTTTCTTTCTTAGCCATTCTTTCTCCTTTCAAAAATTAAACCGCCTCCTGAACCAAGAGGCGGATATCCGCGGTACCACTCTAATTGCTGCTATTAACATCACAGCATCTCATTTATATAAGGGTTTTGCCCTTTGGGTTGTTGCTCCCAAATACTCTTGGGCGGGTTCATAATACAGGGGGCCGAAGGCCTTCCACCAACAACCTTCTCTCTGATAGACCATGTATAATTACTGTTCCCCATCAACGTAATTATTAATTTATATACATAATATAAAAATTTAATCTTATTGTCAACAATTTTCAGGAGTTTTTCTGCAATTATCAGCATGAGGATGCACCTCTACTCATGTGATATTCTCTGATGGTAGAGGAATATCCCCAAATATATAAAATCATCAAAAGTTGTCTTGAAAATCCATCCCTCTGCCTATATAATATAAGTATGTCATACATAAAAAAAATAGGAGGATAAATTAATGAAAAAAGTATTAAGTTTAGTATTAGCTGCATTGCTAATTCTAAGCAGTTTCAGCTTTGCATTTGCACAAGATGCAGAAACTGTAAAAATTACTGTTATTCACACTAATGACACCCATTCAAGACTAGCTAAAACTAGTTCTGAAATTGGCTTTGCTAAAATAGCAGCTCTTGTTAAGGAAGCCAAGGCAGCAAATCCAAACACATTGGTTCTTGATGCAGGAGATACACTCCACGGTATGCCTATTGTAAACATCTCCAAGGGAGAAAATGCAATCAAGGTATTGGATGCTGTAGGATATGACTATATGACACTGGGAAACCATGATTTTAACCATGGTTTAGAAAGATTGTTGGAACTTAAGGACATGGCTGCAATTGGAATGCTGAGTGCAAATATTGAAGATAAAAATGGAGAATATGTTTTTACTCCTTATGTTATTGAAGAAATAGGTGGAGTGAAGGTTGGTATTTTCGGCCTTTCTACTCCTGATACATCATATCTTGCAAATCCTAAATATGTTGAAAACTTAACATTTAAAGATCCTATAGAAGTATCAAGAGAAATGGTAGCTGAACTTGAAGGCAAAGCTGATGTTGTTATTGCACTGGCACATTTGGGACTTGATGAAAGCTCCTCCGTAACCTCTAAGGCTCTGGCAGAAGCTGTAGAAGGAATCGACTTAATAGTTGACGGACACAGCCATACAAAATTAGAAGCCGGTCAATTGGTAAAAGATACCTTGATAGCTCAAACAGAATATTATGGTAAAAACTTAGGTTATGTTGACATAGAAGTTCAAAATGGTGAAGTTGTAAACATGGCAGCAAAGCTGCTTTCAGTTGCAGATACTGGAGAAACTGTTCCGGATCCGGATTTATCAGCATTTATTGATTCAATAGATCCAAAAAAAGATCCTGCTTTTAATGAAGTAATAGCTAAAACCGATGTTTACTTGGACGGTGTTAGAGAAAATGTGAGAACCAAGGAAACAAATTTTGGCAACCTTTCCGCTGATGCAGCAAGAGCTGCTACAGGTGCTGATATTGCATTTGTTAACGGTGGCGGTATAAGAGAAGATGTTCCTGCAGGTGAGGTAACAAAAGGAAAGATAGCAGCTGTATTCCCCTTTGGTAATACAATTGAGGTTAAAAAAATTACAGGCACAGATCTGAAAGCTATGCTTGAATGGTCAGTAAGCGATTATCCGGCTGCTAAGGGTGCTTTCCTGCAGGTAAGCGGACTGGAATTTACTTTTGATCCTGCTAAGCCTGTAAATTCCAAAGTTGTGGAAATAAAAGTAGGCGGCGAGGTGTTTGATGAAGCTAAAGAATACACAGTTGCAATAAATGACTTTATGTCAGATGGCGGTGACGGTTATTCTATGTTGGCAAACTACGATGTACTTGCAATATCAGGTACATATGAAGAAATAATTCAAAACTATCTTGCAACCAATGGAACTGCAGGAAGCGATGTTTCCGGCAGAATCAAAGTAAAAGAAACTGTAGCTGAAGAAGTAACCTACATAGTTGTACCGGGAGACGTTTTGTGGAAAATAGCAGCAAAATACGGTTATACTTATCAGGAATTGGCTGAATACAACAATATTGCAAATCCACATTTAATTTTCCCTGATCAGGTAATAAAAGTTCCTCAAAAATAATAATTCTCCAAAAGGCTTTGCTGATACAGCAAAGCCTTTAATCGTAAAAATTTTATATTTCATACATATTCAAGGGAGGACAATGATAATTGGATAAATTTGCATTGACATTAATAATAGTTGGGGCATTGAACTGGGGACTAATTGGATTATTTCAGTTAGACTTGATCTCTGTTATCTTTGGTGGCAGAATAGGATTATTTACTCGAATGATAAATATACTGATAGGTTTGGCAGGCTTATACAGCATTACATTCTATTTTGGTTATAAATTTGTTGACAAAAACTAACCAGTAGAATAAATATATCGTTCGCAACGAATTCCCAAAATACGTTACCAGAGAAATGTTTTTTCTACTTCGAAACGATAAAAGTCAAAAGATTTCATGCTTAATCTTATGACTTTTTTTACACTCTGATTATTTATTTTTTAGGGTAATCACTGTTAATTCAGGGGCAGCCATTAACCGCATAGGTATGGTTGATGTTCCCAGGCCAATATTGACATATATCTTAGTCTGCCTGTAATTGTCAATCCCGTACAATCCTCTGATATATTTTTGCGCCAGAAGAGGGGTGTACCTGATAAAAGGGAGATTTACCTGCCCTCCATGACTGTGGCCGGCCAAAAATAAATCTGTGCTGTATTGCAGAAAATATTCTGCTACGTCCGGTTCATGGCTTATAATTATATTATAATAGTTTTCATCCAATAAGCTGACTATTGTTTCTTTGTCAAAGGTACCGAAAATCGAATCATCCAATCCTATTATGTTAATATTGTTTTCTTTGATTTTAATGTTTTCATTTACTAGTATCTTGAATCCGCTGTTTGTCATTATCTGCCTATATGCTCTTTCTGCACCGCCGCCATAATCATGGTTGCCGTAAACAGCATACTTCCCCAAGGGAGCATTTATTTCGCTTAAAACCTCCCAAATTTCATGTATATTTTCTTTATTATCGTAATGATTGAATTTATTAATCAAATCACCTGTAAAAACAACTATTTGAGGGTTTTGAGCATTTATTTTATGTACTGCCTTTTTCAAATTTGTCACATTAAAATACCGGGATATATGAGAATCTGAAAACTGTATTATTTTTATATTATCATTTTTTTCATTTAATAAATCACTGTATATATTTTCATATTTCACCGTCAATAAAACAGGCTCAATAAATCTTGCGTATGAATAAAGAATAATTGAAGCTAAAATTAAAAAACTTGTAAATTTTAATAATTTCACTAATCTTCTCCTGAATAGTATAGTAATAATTTATGGAAAATTCCTTCACCCTAGAAAACTGTCACCGGTGGAAGGTATGTCCCCAAAACCCTTAGAAATGGGCTTAGATACTTAAGTATATCAAATATCCGCAAAAAAAAATAGCGAAATTTATTTATTAAATTCTTTTTAATAAAAAAGATCACTATTAACTTACATCATCCTATTCTTGTTTCCTTGTCATCGCATATATAAAATTCAACATTATTTGTTAGAATATCTATATAATTAAAAGACACAACCCTTTTATAATCATTTTTTTCTACAAAGACTGTAAATATTGAAGGGTATGTATCCAGTATTACTCCTTCACTAAAATGGGACCGGCTCTTTCCTTTTTTCAATTTGAATTTTACCTTTTTCCCAACGCAGTCCTCAACTGCTCCTTTAACTCTTGTAACAGAACTTGTGGGCAACCAATCACCTTCTATGCCTTTTTTTATTAAAACCGGGAAAAGACTATTTATTTTTAATATCTTTCCCATATAAATAAAAAATATGTACATTATCTTCAAATTGCGGTATAATTGTAATGTATGGCATACTATGCCGTTGTTTTGATATGCATAAAAATTAAAAGGAAGTGAACTAATGGACGAGATCCCTAAGGTCAAAAATCTATTATAACTTCTCTATTACTGGATATAACTCAATTTGGTAATAGAGAAAATCTATTATTAAATTGAGGTGAAGAAATGCTTGATATTTTTAAATCAATTGAAGACACCATGTTCAAATTGGAAAAGATTGAAGATGGTGCATGGATTAACCTGGTTAATCCCACAAATGAAGAATTGGACTTTATTGAAAATCAGTTTGCTGTTGACAAAGACATGTTAAGAGCAGCCCTGGACGAAGAGGAAAGTGCACGTTTAGAAATAGAAGATGAACAAGTTTTAATATTGGTAGATACACCATATGTTGAAAAACAAGATGAACATATTATTTATGAAACACTTCCTCTTGGGGTTATAATTACCGATAAAAACATAATAACTGTATGTTTAAAAAATTCGGTTGTACTGGAAGAGTTTAAGAAAAACAGTATTCGTACTTTCTGCACATATAAAAGATATCGTTTTTTATATCAGATACTATATAAAAATGCGCAAAGATACCTGCTTTACTTGAGGCAAATAGATAAAATGAGCAATCATGTAGAGGAGCAGCTTCATAAATCAATGAGAAACAAGGAGCTTATACAGCTTTTGGATTTATCCAAGTCACTGGTATATATTAATACTTCCCTTAAAGGCAACCAAATAGTTTTAGAAAAAATTCTGAGAATGAATATAATAAAAAAATATTCCGAGGATGAGGATTTGTTGGAGGATGTTATTATAGAAAATAAGCAGGCCATTGAGATGGCTGCAATTTACAGCGGAATTTTAAGCGGAACAATGGATGCATTTGCGTCTATTATATCCAATAATTTAAATATCGTCATGAAGCTGTTGACGTCAATTACTATACTAATGGCAATACCGACAATGTTTGCAAGCTTTTTCGGTATGAATGTAAACAATATTCCCTTTGCAAATCAACCTTATGGTTTCTGGCTGATAATCGGTATTGCATTGCTAACATCAACATTTGCAGGGATTATGCTTTTAAAAAAGAATTTGTTATAGGGGTATGGGAACACACCGGTAATGTCCAT
>JAGOIH010000059.1 GCA_017995755.1 Sedimentibacter sp.
AGTAAAGGGTGAAATTTATTTATGGACTGTCCGTTTTGTTGTTTTTTAAAAAACTATGTAGGACAATATTTAAGGATTGGATTTGTATGTAATTGTGATACGAATGATCATATTTACTGGGATGGATTTATAACGAGGTTCTCGTTTTGTGATAATCTTATAAAATTGTTTGATTGCCCGATTGATGGCCGGGTTATATTTACCGGCTGCTGTGATGATATTTTTGAAATATATTTATTCGCTAATGATACTCTAGGCTCAGCCGCAACGCCGGATCCAGGTAAAATGATCAGTATAGCTGAAATGGTGAACCAAAGGCGCATGGTATTAAAATCTGTGCAAGGTAACTTGCAGAAGGAGGAGACGGCTCATGAATAAGTGTAATGACGATTGCAATATTTGCAGAGCATTGAGTGATTACAGGGGATGTTATGTATTCCTTAAATTCAGATGCCCGACTTACTTCGGTACAGCCGGCAGAGTTTTAGACGTCAGAGATAATCTTTTAATATTAGAATATATATATGGCGGTATAAGCGTAACTTGCTGCGATAATATTTGTTATGTTATACGGGTCGAAACAGGTTCAATGTTGGCTGCAGCAGCAGAATAGATCGAGTAGGAGGTAATTAATTAATTTAATTACCGTCCTCTCACACCACCGTACGTACCGTTCGGTATACGGCGGTTCAGTAAAATTAACATTTTGATGTGTATATTTCAAGTAAAGATACTAACCCAGTCTTTTTGAGTTTGGTATTAGTAATTGAGCGGTGGAGAATAGGGCTTTTGGCAGTACGCCAATAGCTCTTTCTTGTATTAGCAAATTCCCACGCCTTATCTTTTGGAATGCCAAGTTTCTTTAAGTTGTTGAATTTAGTACCAATTTTCTTCCACTGTTTCCAGTAGCACATACGAATACGTCTTCTGAGCCACTCATCAATTCTACTCATTAAACCTTTCATGTCAGCAAGTTTGAAGTAATTAATCCAACCTACTACTAATTGTTTAATCTTTTCATAGGTAGCTTTAATGTTTCCAATTTTACTCCTGCCTGTCAGTTTTCTAAGTTTCTCTTTGAGTTTCTTAGCAGATTTCTCATGCACTCTGAATTTAATACCATCTTTTGACCTGTAAAATGAATATCCCAGGAACTTACTGCTCCATGGTCTTTCTACTTTGCTCTTTTCGGTGTTGACTTTCAATTTAAGGGTATATTCAATGTATTTCGTAATATTTTTCATTACTCTGTTAGCAGCTTTTTCACTTTTAACATATATGTTACAGTCGTCTGCATATCTAACAAAATTAAGTCCTCTATTAGTCAGTTCCTTATCTAATTCATTAAGCATGATATTGCTTAACAGAGGGGACAAGTTGCCACCCTGGGGAACTCCTAATCTTGTTGGACTTACAACCCCATTAATCATAACACCTGCATTTAGGTATTTTCTTATGAGTGATATTACCCTAATATCTTTGACTTCTTTGTTAATTAATCCTATTAATTTATCATGGTTAACAGTATCAAAGTACGATGCTAAGTCTATATCCACTACCCAGTTGTATCCTTCGTTTATACATTCCTGACATCTTTTTAGGGCTCCATGAGCGTTTCTGCACGGTCTGAATCCAAAACTATTATCTGAAAATGTTTCTTCAAATATTGAACTTAAAACCTGTGCTACTGCTTGTTGTACTATTCTGTCAATTACTGTTGGTATTCCTAACAGTCTTTTCTTCCCGTTGTCTTTAGGTATTTCCACCCTCCTAACGGGTAATGGTTCATAGGTTCCATCAAGCAGACTCTGTTGAAGTTTCCTGCCATTTTCATCAAGATACGTTTCAAGTTCATGAACCGTTAACCTATCGACTCCATGGCTTCCTTTGTTTTTCTTAACTCGCTTATATGCTTCTTGCATATTATTTCCGTTAATTATTTTCTCCAACAAATTGCTTGTATACACATTTCTGTCGTTTTGCTTAATATCGGACGTCAATGAAATACTCGGCACTTTCCCGCTATCCTCAAGTTCCACTCTACTTTTACGAACGAAGTCTTCTATATGAAGTTGTCTGCTTTCAACGTATTTCTTTGTTTCTTTCAATTCTTCAAAACCTCCTACTGTTCAGTCCTTCCTAAGTGTCGTTAACTACACTTAGTACTATGACTTCTGCTGACTTCTCATGTCTCAGCTACACATCACTGCATAGGTTGTTATATCTAAATTTATATCCATAACTTACACATGAGACCTCCCCAGGTAAGAACGACCGCTTTCCTCTCATATATCTGCCATATCTACTGTATACACTTCGAGTAGTATCGGACTTTGTTTTGTATGGCAAACTCATCCAGTGTAATTCAGCCTTATATATGGTTCGTGTTCCTCAGACCGAGATTTTGCCTCCGACTTCCTTTAGATTCCACCTCACGATGGACACCCTTGTCTTTAGCTAATGGTTGCTACTACCAAGCCCCACAACGGACTTTCACCGTCAAGCTGTCGCCCATGCTGGGCACACCATAAAAATTCCGGCAGGAATTCCTGCCGGAATTTAATTTTTACAGTAAATTACATCTTTATAAATAACTATGCCGCTGCATGTCGCATTGTTTCATATTGCTTCGCTGTATATTATGCAGCCGCATTTTACTTAGTACACATTACTTCAACCCATAATACTCCACATACCACTGTGCAAATTTCTTCAGTCCTACTTCGATAGATGTTTCCGGCTTAAATCCTGCTGCTTCATTAAGCAAATCTGTAGAAGCATATGTGGCTGATACATCACCGGGTTTCATGGGCTCATATACTTTCTTAAATACAACTTCTCTGCCTAATGAACTGCTTAATGCCTTCTCCAATGCATATATAAAATCCATCAGTTTCTCAGGACGGTTATTCCCAATGTTATAGACTTTGTGGTCGGCTGCAGCCTCGCCGGTAGAATATATAGCCACTAGCCGCACAAGGCCTTCCACAATATCGTCTATATATGTAAAATCCCTGTACATGTCATTATCAAAATCCCCGTTATTATATATTTTTATGGGCTGGCCTGCAAAATATTTGTCGGTAAATGAATAATAAGCCATATCAGGTCTGCCCATCGGACCGTAGACTGTAAAAAACCTCAACCCCGTGGCAGGTATCTTGTACAGATGGCTGTAGGCGTGAGCCATTAGTTCATTGGACTTTTTCGTTGCTGCATACAAGGATACGGGATGGTCTACAAAATCAGATTCTTCGAAGGGAACCTTCGTATTTGCCCCGTATACTGAGCTTGATGATGCATAAAACAAATGGTCAACAGGATATTGTCTGCAAGCTTCCAAAATATTATAGAAACCAATAATGTTGCTTTGGATGTATGCATCAGGGTTTTCCAAAGAGTACCTTACACCTGCCTGGGCCGCCAAATTGAATGCTATATCAGGTTTATAGTTTTCAAATAAATTCAATACAGTTGATTTGTCGGAAATATCGCCTTTTATAAAAGTAAATTTATCAAAGGGTTTTAATTTTTCCAAACGTGCTTCCTTCAGTGAAACATCGTAATAATCATTTAAATTATCAATGCCTATAACCTTACATCCTTCTTCCAGCAGTCTCTGGGACAGGTAGAATCCTATGAATCCTGCAGCTCCGGTAACAAGGTATGTTTTTCTATTATCTAGTTTATTGTAATTCATATTACATTCCGCCTTGAATTTCATTCCTTTAAAAGTGTGCATGGTCCATGCTGTCTAATCCTTAATAGGTTTACGCCGTGGTGCCGGCACCAGGGTTATCTTCTGCCTATTGAATAGTACTCCACTCCTGCTTCATACATATCATCTATACCATAAATATTTCTTCCGTCGTAAACCAAAGGCGTTTTCATTAATTTCTTATATTCATAAGGCTTAACTGCCTTTATCTCACCCCATTCAGTAAATATAAAGCATACATTGGCTCCCTCCAATGCCTCATAAATACTTTCGGCATATTTCATGCTGCCTTTCCCGGCTTTTCCTTCCGGGTACTTTTTCTTGAAGTTGTCTGCCCCCACAGGGTCATAAGCAAAAACTTCCGCCCCCTGGTCCAATAATAAAGGAACATTGTCTAAGGAGGGTGCTTCTCTTAAATCATCTGTTCCCGGCTTGAATGTAAGCCCCAGGACTGCCACCTTCAATCCGCAAAATGTAATAAGTCTCCTGCATGCCTTCTTGTACAGCATGGTCTTTTGGTCATTGTTCACATCAATGGCCGCCTTTACGGTTCTTAATTCATAACCGTTCTGCTTGGCTAAGTAATCCAATGCCTTTGTGTCTTTGGGGAAACATGAGCCGCCGTAGCCGATGCCTGCATTTAAAAACTTGGCACCTATACGCTCATCAAAGCTCATGCCCTTTGCCACATCCTGTATATCAGCACCCACCAATTCGCATAAATTGGCAAGGTCGTTCATATATGAAATTTTAAGCGCAAGAAAATCATTGGAAGCATACTTAATCATCTCCGCAGACCTTCTGCTCACAGATACAACCGGGATATTGAAGGGTTCATAAATTTTCGTCAATAATTCTTCAGCCCACTTGCTGTCGGTTCCAATAATTATTCTTGCTGCATGCAATGTATCATGAACAGCTGAGCCCTGGGCCAAGAATTCAGGATTGGATGCAACTTCGACCTTAACATCATTAATCAAAAAGTCTTTTATGAATTGTTCAACCTTATCGTTGGTACCCACGGGCACTGTAGATTTTACAACCACAAGACAGTCTTTTTCAACAGACTCTGCTATCTGCCTTGCAACGGTTGCAATATATGATAAGTCTGCAGAGCCGTCCGGGTGTTCAGGAGTTCCCACTCCTAAAAAAATTGCATCTGCATCCTTGTAGGCAGATTCAAAATCCGTTGTATAATCAATTTTGCCCACAGAATAATTTTTCTGCATTAATTCTTCCAGACCCTCTTCATAAATCGGAGAAATGCCCTGTTTCAGCATGTCTATTTTTTTCTCATCAATATCTACACAGATTACTTGGTGTCCCATTTCTGCAAAGCACACCCCTGCAACCAAGCCAACATAGCCTGTCCCTGCCACTGCTATTTTGTACATATCATTATTCTCCTGTTATTGATATTTTAATTATATACCAAGATGCTGATAATTACAAATAAAACACCATTACACTATTTCATTACTGTAAATTCAATGCTTGGATTTGAGCCGGCTGCTTCCTTGAAAACTTCTGACAGCCTTTTACCGTATTCCCCCAGGTTTTCATACAGCTTTTCTTCGTGGAGGAGGAAAATTGATGTCATTTTACTTTTAGTGGTCAGCAGGTCCCATAGGGCATCCAGGTTTTTGCCGTAATAGTCCGGAAAATTAAGCATTTTCTTTATATATTTGTGAGCTTCTGATTTAGAAGTCATTTTAGATGCATCTAAAAATATTTCTTCCATAACATCCTCCTAATATAATTGAGTGAAGCTTTCATAGTGGTCATTTGTGTAAAATATTAAACCGTCATTGGAAAAGACTATTCTTTCGCCTCCCCGATATCCACCTTCATAGTTTACATCACATTCATAGTATATTCTGCCTTCTTCTTTTGGAAGGAGCCCTTCCCTGTTGCCGAACCTGTCTCCTCCGATACTCATTTCATCTGTTACATCCCAAAGGTTTCCTTCTTCACTTTTCCATCCCAGGTTTGAGGCTTCTTTTTTTGTGAGAAAATTATTCGGAAGCTTGCCGTATGTATGAATATATTCAGCCACGTCATAGGGGTCAGTGTATGAGCCGGATTCGTCGATTGCTGTATCGTCTTTTTGGTCCTGTTGATTTTCGCCTGTTTGGTCTTCGTGATTATCTTGGGTATTGTTTTGGTTATCTTTAATACTATTTTCTGTATCTTCTGTGCTATTTTCGATATTTCCCGTGTTTTGGGTATTGTTTTCTCCTGCAGGCGGTGTGTCATTGTTGTTATTGGGCACACATCCTGAAATTAAGATAAGTATTGACAATAAGAGTGCCAATATTTTAATTGTATTGTTTTTCATCATTTCTCCTTGTTTTTTTCATTCTGAACCTGTTATGGATTGTTCAATCTTTTGTTAAATTATTTATTGATTTTATCAGTGCCTCTTCCGTCTTCACTTCTATCAGTGTGGTAATATTCATTTGTTTTGCAAAGTTCAGAAGCTCGTTAATATTCAAATCCCCTGTAAAAAGAGCCTGGTGGTCATTGCTTCCTTTTACATCATGAAGATGCATGTGAGCAATGTGCTCCCTGTTATTCATCAAATACAACTTGTCATTAAAGTTACTCACTGCATCGTGCCCTGTATCCCATGTGAGTTTAATATTAGGGTATTTCAAGGCTTCATCCAAAATATTTTTTATGTGTTTTTTCCCGAAATTGCTGCTGTTTTCTATTGCCAGCACTATATTGTTTTTCTGTGCTTTGATTGAAAGAGATTTTATTGATTCAATGAAGCTGGCGGTGAATTCCTCAGAATAATTTTCGTAAACATAGATTTTTTTGTCGGGCATTGTCATTTTTGCCCCTTCAATAATATGCATGTTAAGAAGCTTTACACCTGCTTCCCTTGCCCAATCAATGGAGTCCGAAAACAGATGTACGTACCCTGCTCTTACACTGTCGTAAAAGGAGCCTATATCTGCTTCATCGGGCATGTGCATTGTAAATTTTATTCCGGTTTCCTTTGTGATTTTCTGTATTTCGTTTGGATGCAAATTTTGAATAAAATTATATGGCAGATTCATGTTTAATTCTATGAAGTTTAGCCCCAGCTTCATGCAAAGCATGACCAGCTGGTTTAGTGAAGTATATTCAACTAATGCAGGCATTCCTAACATCATATTATCAGCTCCTTTATTTCTTCCTCCGTCAAATGGCGGTATTGGCCTGTTTTAATGGATTCATCCAGCTTTAATGTCCCCATGGATATTCTTTTTAAATACGTTACCTCGTTATCAAGGGCGTTAAACATCCTTTTTACCTGATGGAATTTTCCTTCTCTTATTGTTACAAGGCATATGGAAGGATATCCGGATTCAATTATCTGAAGTTTTGCAGGAAGTGTTTTGTAGTTGTCTTCCTCAAGTATTACTCCCTTTTCAAAAGCCCTGACATCATCATCGGTGACTTCTTCTGCCGCTTCCACATAATATGTTTTGTCCACATGCTTCTTCGGCGACAACAGCTCATGAGCAAGCTTTCCGTCATTCGTTATAAGAAGCAGACCTTCAGTATCCTTATCAAGCCTTCCCACGGGAAATGGCTTGTAAAACTTATCCTCATCATTTAATAAATCTATAACAGTTTTATCGTAATTATCTTCTGTTGCAGAGACTACCCCCCTGGGTTTATTCATCATTAAATAAATAAACCTGGTATAATTTATAGTTTCGCCCTTATATTTTACCGTATCTGTTTCAGTGTCAATTATTCTTGAGCTATCTTTTTCAATTGTGCCGTTGACTTCAATTGCTCCCTGTCTTGCATCTGTTTTTATTTGCTTTCTTGAGCCAACACCTGAATTGGACAGCATTTTATCTATTCTAAGCTTCATTTTTTCCTCTATACTTTAGGGTGCCTGCACCGCCATAATGCGGCTTGCTTCACACCAATACAATAAATACATAAAATTGTGTAAAACCACCGGGTTTTATTGCATTTCGTATTTATTATATCATTAAGGATTTTAGTGTCAATGCTATAAAAAAGTAACCGGAACAAAAATAATTATCCCTAAAGGAGCCGTTCCAAAAGCAGTCCCTAAAACAAAAAGTATTTTCCTAAAAGTAAAAAACACTCCTCCAAAGAGGAATGTCCCAAATTAGCTAATTATAGTATGTCCAATGCTGCTGGTATGAAATCAGGGCTGTTTCTGAACCTTTTCAGTCTTTCTATCAGCATGTCTTTGTCATAACCTGAAGTGTTTGCCCTTGTACATATAGCAGAACCCGCACTTGTTGTGGGAGCATCCTTCAGTTGCCTGGATTATCATGCTCCAGGCTTCGCTTGGCGGCCTGTACAAGGGTGGTGAGTAATCATTCCTCATATTTTATATCTGCCCCTAATTTTTGAAGCTTTTCAATTATATTTGAATATCCTCTCTTAATATGGTAGATTTCCGTAATCTCAGTTTCTCCCTCAGCTAATAATCCTGCAATAATCAGAGCTGCTCCTGCCCTTAGATCCGTAGCCCTTACTTTTGCCCCGCTCAACTGGCTTTTGCCCTTTAAAATCGCGCTGTTTCCTTCTACCTTGACATTCAGCCCCATTCTTGTCATTTCATTTACATGCATAAAACGGTTTTCGAAAATAGTTTCATTTATTATGCTGGTTCCTTCCGCCTTGGACAGCATAGCCATGAACTGGGCCTGCATATCCGTCGGGAAACCGGGATATGGAAGTGTTTTTATATCCAAGGATTTTATGCTGTCCCCTGCGGTAACCCTTATTTTATCGTCGAATTCCTCAATTACAGCTCCTGCTTCCCTGAGTTTTGCAATTACAGGCTGAAGGTGGCTTGGAACTACATTTTCGACCATTACATCCCCGCCTGTGGCTGCTGCAGCTACCATGTAAGTACCTGCTTCTATTCTGTCCGGAATTACAGTATGTTCAGTTTTATGGAGGTTTTCAACGCCCTTGATTCTAATTGTCTTGGTTCCTGCCCCTATAATGTTGCCACCCATTGAATTTATAAAGTTTGCCAGGTCTACAATTTCCGGTTCTTCTGCTGCATTTTCAATAATTGTTTCACCTTCTGCAAGTGTTGCTGCCATAATTATGTTTTCTGTTGCTCCAACACTGGGAAAGTCAAGATATATATCTCCGCCTTTTAATTTTTCTGATGCTGCATATACATATCCGCTTTCGGACTTTATTTCAGCTCCCAGATTTTTGAATCCTTTTAAATGTAAATCAATAGGTCTTGTCCCTATGGCACACCCGCCGGGCATATGTACTTTTGCATTGTGGCATCTTGTTAATAATGGCCCCATTACCAAAAAGGAGGCTCTCATTTTACTTATAAGTTCATATGGTGCTTCGCAGGTTGTAATGTTTTCAGCAATAATTTTCAATGAATCCGTTCCAATTTTTTCAACCTTTGCTCCCAATTCCTCCAAAAGTCTGCACATTATCTTCACATCCTGCAAATTTGGAATGTCGTGTATTATGCATTCCTCTCTGCATAAAAGTGTTGCTGCCAGTATTGGCAGAATTGAATTTTTTGAGCCGTCAACCTTAATGGTTCCATGAAGCCCGCTGCTCTTTTTTACAATTATCTTTTCCATGATTCTCCTGTTAATGTTTGGGCATGCACATATTTCATCCGGAAAAACCCCTGAAAATATTATGCATGCTCCTATATATGAATTTTTGAAATAATCAGTTTTAAACCCTGTACATGATAACACTAATCGACATTTATTTCAATTGTAAATTTTACATAAAAAAAGAAAAAAAGAAAGAGCGTATGATTAAAATAAAGGGGGACGTTATATTTAAATGTTACACGCGCTTTCTTTTTTTATATTATGTGATAAATCATCTTTTTTATTCAATAATTTTAAATAATTTTGGGTAC
>JAGOIH010000060.1 GCA_017995755.1 Sedimentibacter sp.
TGCCAATCATTCCCTTAAGTTCCTCATAGTTTAAAGACATGATGCACGCATTGTCAGTAACATCCAAAAACCACAGATAGTTTTCTGTTCTCATCAATGCCATTGCCAAATAATTTATAACCCCTTCGTGATAAAAAACACTTCTTAAGCCTAATATGGTTTTTCTTTTTAAAAGCTCATCAAAGAAAATTTCACCGTTTTCTGATAGTTCAACCTTTCTGTCTCTATAAATTATTATACCTGCTTTAGAAAGCTCCTTAAGCGATTTTTCGAAATTAATTGGTTTTTCTTTCCAGCGAAGGTCTGCCAAAAATGCAGAGGCCCATCTTAAGTTTCTCCCTTCTGAATTATAGAGAAATTCGTTTTGTAAAATTTTATCTGTTATTTCGAATTCTATTTTTGAAGGGTCCAGGATATTTTCAAGCTTTGCCCTCTTGATGCTGTCAACTATGGTCAAGAGGCAGATTAAAGCATCTCTTGATAATTCCTGCTTTATTTTCTGCCTGTCTTCTGTCTCTCCGAGATATGATGCTAAAAGCTCTATCATCTCCATCTGAGACATAGGCATTATCCTTAAATTACCCTCTTCCTCACCGCAGAATGCAGCATCTTCTTCACCGGTAACTATGTTGGTAAAAAGAAGGCTGTCATCCTCAAAAAGAGCTGTCAATCCGGTAAAATTAAGGGGTTTAAGTATAAGAGGCAGAAGATCCTCCCATCCTTCTACTATCTCCGTGCTCTTGGAGCTTTCTGTGAATCCAAAATATTCTGCAAACCGGTTTGCCTGAATTCCAAAATGTTTTCCTGCAGATAGTACAGTGTTTTTTGATATAGAGTATGTTATCTTGTTCATTTTTTGCCTCCTGCTAAAAATCTGTTGATAATTTCAACTTCGTCCGCTAAAAGCTTCATGACTTCTTCTGAGTTTGTTCCCATTTCTTTGAGTATGGCTTCTGCTTCAGCAGGGCTTAGTTTTCCTTCGCCAAATCCTATTTGCTTTAAAACTTCCATACCTTCAGCCAATTTTTCGTTTATAACTATCTTTGTTTTGCCTGCATCAGCATTTATTGCCTTTACTTGATACACATACTGGCTTTCGAACTGTTTTGTTGATTGTCTTATGCCTTCTGAAACGTCTGCTTCAGCATCTATATCTATTATTTTTCCATCCTTCGTTTTTCCCTTGCTTCTACGAATCCATTCATCAGATTTATATGAAATAGTTTTGCTTACAACCTCTGGGTCACTGTATTGCCTTATTGTGCCGTCATTTTTCAATGCCTGTTCCAGATCTCCCAGTGTTCCGTATGCATCAGCGCTTCTTGCATCTACAATCGTATAATCCATATCTTCGGCAAACTTTTCGACAGCCTTATGATTTACCGAGCCGTCAGGGTTCAAAGGAAGCTGTCCGTCATTCCATACCTTGTATACTTCTTCGTTTTGAATGCTTTTAACCTTATAAGCAGGAATATCTTTGGCAATTACAGTGCCATCTTTAAGCTCAATTTCCATTCTATAGGTCTGATCCAAATCTATGCTTATTTTTTCTCCACTTTTCTTTTCAAGAGAGTTTAAATCGATATCGGCTTCCGTAAATTTCCTTGGTGCTGTGGTTTTTGGAGTTTTAAAATCACTTTTAACTGCAACACCCTTTATAGTTTTAACTCCCGATGTATCCATGGAATTTGTAGCCTGGACATTGCTTACATTTTTGGGGTCAAGACCTAATTCCAATGCTAAACGTTCACTTGTATTAAGTGATACTATTGCATCCTGTTTTACCTTAAAGTCATTGAATCCCTGGCGTGTATCATTGCCTGTCAATTTTTTTTCGTTCATTATTTTTTGTGCATGTTTGTTTATTTGAACATCTTTAACTGCACTTTCAAATTCTTTTTTTAGCTGTGGAGAATCAGGGTTGCCAGCTAATGCCTTCCTTGCCTGCTCAAGCTTTTCAACCTTTTCCAATCCAATTTTACCGCCTTCTTCATAAGCTGCTTTCCTGGCTGCTAATTTAGGATTTTTATTTACACTATTCTTGTATTTCTCTATTTTCTCAGCTGCAGCAGCTTTGGATTTATTTAAACTATCGTCAACCTGCCTGGACGCCTGCTTGTATGCATCTGTATCCTTGACAGTCTTTGGTGGTGCAGCTTTTTTGGCTGCGTCCTCGGTGCTTTGAGCGGTTTTTTTGGCTGCGTCCTCAGTGCTTTGAGCGGTTTTTTTAGCTGCGTCATCAGCTGTTTGGGCTGCTTTTTTGGCTGCGTCATCAGCTGTTTGGGCAGCTTTGTTGGCAGCTGATGTTTTTAGTTTTCCTGCCATTGAGGCTGCTTTTTTCGCTGCAGCAGCAGATTCGCTTGCTTCCTTGCTGATTTGCTTTATTACCTTTGGCACATCTCCTACATTGGCATTTAGTACTCTTGAAGTTTTTTCTACTGCATCTGAAATTCCATCAACAATATACTTTCCTGCTTTTGTTTTAGATAATGCTTGCCCTGTCTTTGACGCTGCAAGACCAAGGCCTTTTAATCCCAAACCTATAGACCTTCCTATACCTTCGCCCACCAAAGTCTTTGTGATTGCAAGCTGTGCTCCTTCTGTCCAGTCATCTCCACCCTTGTCAACATAGTCCTTTATTGTATAACCTGCTTGAGCAAGCTCCAAACCCGCTTCTACAACAAAAGCAGTTCCGGTTGAAGCACCGCCTGTCAAAAGGCTTACAGCTACGCGAAGTCCTATGGCTTTCCAGCTGTCTCCCCTTGCTATCTCTTCTCCTGATAATGCCAATCCTTGCTTGTAAATTTCCCAATCGTTTTCTGCTTTTGGCAGTCCTCTGCTTCCTGCAATTTCTCCTCTTGTCCATCTGTTAAATGTTTTCTGGAATTTTTTCAAATCATCCTTATTAAACTCACCGTCGATTTTTTTCTGACTTTGAAGTATTTTAAGCTTCTTCGCTAACTCATCTGCATAATCGTCACCGATGGCTCCTTTGGTTTCCAAATCTTTTTGCAGTTTTTTCATGCTTTTTTCAAGATTTACTTCACTTTCTGCCTGACTTAATTCTTGATTATCCTTACGCTGCTGTTTTATTGCATCTTGTGCAGTTTCATAATCCTGACCTAATACACCTGCATTTTCTGCCCGTGAAGCTACATGACTTGTTAGCTCATCTTCTGTGTATTCAGCTCCTGTTAATGGATTTGTATAGAGGCCTGTTTTTTTGTTGCCTACATAGAGGTTTTCTTCACCGGTGACGGGGTCTCTTACAACAAGGTCCCCATCCTTGTTCCTTTTTATAAATGAACCATAACCTCCCCCCGGACCTATTCCTAAACTTCCTGCTGCTGCCGCCCCTGCACCTGCAATAGCAGCAAGAGCAGACACAGCCCCTATAGCCATTGTCTCTTCTTCGCTTGCATGTTCGCTCCACTCTTCATCTGTATCATCCGTTCCGCTCCACCAACCGCCATCACTTTCTGTATCTTCATCTTCTTCACCTTGGCTTCCGGCAGGAATTATGGTCCCTGCCTTCCACTCATATTGGTATGAAATAATTGGTATTTCCCATGGTCTTCCTGCACCTGTATCGTATGGCTGATTATTCCCTAATGCAAGTTCAAGTGTCAAAATTTCTCCATCTATCTGCCCCTGAGGTGCTGATGACTGAAGGAATCCCTCTGACCTTTCAAACCAAGTCTGTCCCATGCCTGCACCGAATGCATATGCCATAGTATCAGTATCATACTCTTTGCTACTAAATTTTTCAGGCCTTAATCCTTTTAAAAATGAAGCACATGCAAGACTTGCTTCATATTCTATTGTTGAATTGTCAGAACTATTATAATAAGTGCCTTCTTCCTCTGCTGATATACTAATAGTTTCAAATGCTTTTATGGAAGAAGGTGGCTCACCAAATACAGCTTTCCAGTTAATTTGGTCATATCCATCATGGAACTGTCTAGTACGGATAAATTCCATGGTATTTCCTGATACCCCAATACTTACTTCATCTCCACCTGCTACAATTCCTGTCCACTGACCGGTAAACTTCTCTGTTTCACTTATGCTTTTGTTAACCCATTTTATAAGGTAAGTATCAATTTTCTTCAGCTCCCAAACTCCCGATACTTGGCTGGTGCTTTCCGTACTCTTTTCTCTTTTTACACGGTCAACAAGCGCATATAATTCCATTCCGCTGTAAGCCTTACCATGACTTGCATCTCCGTATTCGAATGAAATGGGAATTGCAATATATATCTTTCCTGGCTCTAAAGGTATAGTTGGAAAATAGCATTTTTTATAGTCACCATACCTTCCCTCTTCTGTTTCGAAATTTGTCCAAGAGTTATTGACTGAATAAGATGTTATTGTATCGGCATACCATCCCCCATCTTCTAAGATCAAATCTATGACACTTGAGAATTTATATTGAGAATATGAAGGATTGTCGGGGCTGTCTATGCTAAAAGTTTTGCTTTTACCATCAATGGCTAAAACCTGTTGATTTTCTATTTTTCCTGATTCATCAATATAACCTCCTCCAACAGCAATAAGAGTAAGCTCCATTGAAACAGGCGGCGAAGCATCCATTGCCTGAATAAGCTCTAAATAACCCGACTGTACATCTTTATTGATGCCATAAGCTTCCCATGGAGTCATCCACTCCTCAGAATCAGGGAGCAAGGAAGAGTAAGCAGGAAGCGCAGAGCTAAAAATCAAAACTAATGCCGCAGCTGCTGCAACAGTTCTTTTCCTGCCCATCATGAGAATTAATGCTATAACAAATATTATTGCTCCTGCTATGTAACAAATTATCCCAGTAAATTTTAGTGATGACAAAACACCCGCCAAGAATCCCAAGGCCATTCCCTTAATAACACAGGCTGCTGTATTTCTTGACATTCGTCCCTTTGTAAATGAGCATATTAAACCGATTAAAAATCCGTTTTTTTTCTTAATCGCTCTTACACAGGCTGCAAGAGCTGTTATTCCGATAATGCTGTTTTCCAAGGTCGCATTGCCGGTCAAAAAATTATATGCAATAAGGGCTATGCCTGTTCCTGCCAAGAAAAGACCAATCTTTCCCTTTGCCTTTTTCTCATTTTTTTCATTTTGCTCATTTTTGCTTTTAACCTTGGAGCCTGAAAAAAACAGTGTATTTATAAACCATGCGTATATTCCTTTTCCTACAATTCCTCCTGCAGCTCCAATAAGACCTGCATACATTCCCCCTTGAGCAAATGTAAAGAAGCTTGCTATTGTAACAAAAAAAGATGAGGGCATAAGAATTTTCAGGTAGGATAATGCTGCCTGAAGTGCAGATATAAATAAAGTTGTAAATAAAATTTTTGGCTTTTTAAGTACCGTGCTTATGCCTTTAATTGCTGCTTTAAAGCTTGACACTGTAAACCCGACGGGTCCCGTGGCCGGGTCGGGAATATTAACTTTCTTTTTTATTGCTGCAGTCATTTTACCAGCTCCTTCCGCCTCCGCCTCCAGACCCTCCTCCCGAGCTTCCTCCGCTGACGCTTGAACTGCTCGATGGTCTTGAGGCTATGCCCGATGAAAATATTTTTAAATCATTATCTAAACCTGTTGCAAAGCTCATTGCGCTGAACCTGCCCTGCATGGATGATGAATGATACCAGTCCGGCGGTTCTTTCATTATGCTGTCAAAGTTTTTCCCCCATTTATCTGTAACTCCAAGGACCATTGCAAAGGGTAATACATTATAAAAGTAGTTGGGATTTTCATCAACTAAAAGCTTTAATCTGTCTAATTCTGCAGCCTTGATGAATTCCCTGAATCCTATAAGTTTTTCCTGGTACCACATGCCTGCTTTGGTCCGCCGGCTGCATAGGTTTGACATAATACCAAGCAACGCTGCTGCTGCTAAAGAAAGTAAACCCGTTAACACATTTCCGGATAAGCTTAATGAATATATAAAAGTGCCGCAAACTGCTCCGCAAAATACGAAAGCAAAAAACAATTGTATAAACTTTTCCCCTTTTTTTATATTCTTCCAATTCTTCAGAATATGCATTAAGAAATAAAAGGCTGCCATTATAGCTGTAGACATTATGATGGTCTTTAACAGCAGTCCTGCTGCACCAACATTGCCTGATTCTTTCATTGCTGTATAGGTAAACGGCAGTGTACTGATTACTCCTGTCAGCAGAAGCAAAATGCGGCACAATATGTTTGTTCTTAAAAAGATACGGGTTTCTTCATTATCTTCAAAGCTTGATTTAATCTGCTTTTTTACTCTTTCACCAACAATGTAAAAACGGTTTTCCAATTGGTCAGTCCTTACATTTTCTCCGTCCCCCATGAAGAACAGGCCTTCGAACATTTCCTTTTCATAGTCCTGGCTGTCATCAGGAATATCTCTAAGTTTTGTAAGTGTAAAAGACTTTTTAGTGCCAAAGGGCTTTTTTACGGTCTCTTCAGTGATTGAAAGATATCCCTTGTCCGCCCAGTAAATAATTAGTGATGTTATATCGAAGGAATCTACCCTGCCGTCGATTAAAAATCCTGCATCTGCACTGGTCACTCCTTGAGGCGGATAAAACTCAACAGTTGGAAATATCTGCTTTTTCCGTCCCATGAGTACCCACAGTCCTGTGCCTGCAGCCAATGAGGCAATTGGGACCAGCCATCCGTAAGGCACATCAGTGCTTATTCTTTCTGCCTCTGAATAATATCCTTCCGGAAGTGGCATAGCGATTGTAAGGGAATCATTAGGCATAAGAGTGACCGTCAATGACCCCTTTATGGTATTTCCCTCAATACTCCAGTCCACACCGTCATGCTTAGTGCTTCCCTTTTTTCCATGTGTGAAATACAGCCTGTCAGGTGTAAAAGGCTTTGGCATATTGATTTTGAAGGTAACGTTTTCTATTGTACAGTCCCAGTCATTCCCGATTAAATTCCAGTAGAGTTCATCTCTGTCATCAAAATAGTCGTCTCCTATGGTATAGACATAGCCGATTGTATATTTTTCAGAAAAAGATGCATGTCTGTCAGGGTCTCCTATTTTTATTTCAATATTATTTGATATTTTCTCAGTAGAAAATTTATGGTCAAAAACATCAATATCTGAAATCAACGCGGCCTTTCCCCTGTTTGTTTTCAATGGCAGACTTCTGATGATGCCGTGCCTTTGCTCAGTAAAGGCCACATCGATGGTTTCAATTACGGCATAGGAGTTATCCTCATAAACCGTCATATCAATATTGTAAGAAGTAATATTGAATGCTTCAGCTCCGAAGGCAGGTACCGCCACAAATGTTAAAATGGAGATGATTAATGCAGTACAAAGCATTATAGTTTTTTTCATTGCTCTTCCCCTGATTAAAATCTAATTTCTACATTTTGGCGCTCATATTCATCAGCCACAAAATATGGATATCTATTGAATCCAAAAACTTTTGCAAATAAATTTGAAGGAAATATTTCAACCTTGTTGTTCATAATTTTAACAACACCATTATAGTATTTGCGGGACTGGGATATTTCATCTTCCAGGTCAGAAAGCTGGTTTTGAAGCTCTAAATAATTTTCGTTTGCTTTCAGTTCAGGATAGCCTTCCGAAATTGCAAAAAGGGATTTAATTGCACCGGACAGCATATTTTCATTTTGCCCTCGCTCTTCCACAGACCCTGAGTTAATTGCCCTGCTCCTTGCCTGGACAATTTTCTCAAGAGTATCTTTTTCATGTATTGAATACCCTTTTACTATTTCTACCAGTCTTGGTATCATTTCATACCGTTTTTTTAAATACACATCCATGGTGGAAAAAGCTTCTTCAATTTGATTCCTCGACTTTACAAAACCGTTGTATGACATCACCGTCAACACTGCCAATAAGACTAAGATGATTAGTAAACCTATAAATACTTCCATTTTTCTTCCCCTTTCAAATAATAGTTTTAAATTCCTGAAGTGACACTAAGCCATAACCGTATATATAAAACATAAATTATTACTGAAATTATGTTATAAATAAGCAAGGCTTTGGCGAAATTGCTTTTGTTGGGTTTTTGCTTGATAAAAAATCCCCATTTTACCAAGAGTATTATATTGATAATCGGAATGCATGCCAAGAAAATCATAAGCATATACTGCCCGATACCTATAATATCCACAGCTTTTCCCATGTAGGATTCAGATGGCTGCCGGGGTGATGCTTCTTTCCTGTATGGCTCTGATGGCTGTTTGGGTGCCTGTCCGGACGATGGTTCTCTCCCATAGGGTTCAGACGGTTGTTTGGGTGCTGGTTGCCGGAGTGCTGTTTGTCTCATGACGGGAGGGACAGGTCCCCGCTGCCCCTGGGAGCCGGGCTTTTTACTTATGTTGATACTTTCTTCATTTATTTGCGTTTCATTTTTCGTAAATGTTACTTTGCTGCCGCATTCTTGACAAAATGCAGAATCATCGGCAACCTGTGTACCGCAATTTTCACAAAACATAATTTTCCTCCTTATTTTGTCATCATGATTTTATCTTTAAGACATGAGATCATCCGGCAAGCCACAGAATGGCAAGATGGTCAATCTGCTTTTAATAATATACAACCGCACCTTTCACAATAATTATCCCGTATATCACTAATGTTGCCGCAGCATGCGCAAAAAATTGTTGTATCCAAAGATTTATCGTACTTTTCAATATAATGAAGCCATTTGTCTCCGTGATAGTGCACATAATCCCCTATATTGAAATAATCATATTTAGCCCTGTCTTCTTCCTTTAATTCAATAATCTCCTTGTTCTGTCTGCGTATATAGACAATATATTCTGTATATGATTCCTCGTATTTTTTCCCTTCAGGACTTTTTTTGCGTCTGTTCTTTTGAAATATCTTTTTATCTTCAACGATGCCGTCCCAGGCAGTTTTATCTCCCCGATTCTTAAATAAAAATATAAGACCTGTAATCCAAAATACAGCTAAGACACCGCCTATTACCATAATGCCTTCCGTATTAAATTCAATCTCATCTGTGAGAACCAAGACTGCAGGAACTAATATGCTGATTCCTATGAGCCAGATCAGCCCGTAATTTCGATTATTTTTAAAATATTGTTTGAAACAGGGATGAGTTGTATTATTTGACCAGCCTGTGCCCCCTGCTCCCAAGGCAGAAACATTTCCATACCTGTTGTCTCCGCTGTATATGGAGCCGCAGTGCGGGCAGTTTTTTTCCCCTCTTTCAATTCCTTTACCGCAATTCCAGCAAAAAAAGCTTCCATAACCAACAAATTTTTTAGCCATATTTCACCTCATTGTTACATTTATTTGTAATTATCTTACCGACCATTGTGGGTGTAATCCCCATTTCAAAACGAAATTTATTAATCATTTCACTCATGG
>JAGOIH010000006.1:0-33655 GCA_017995755.1 Sedimentibacter sp.
GTTAGGTGATTTGTTTGCTGCCTTCTTAGCTGGGGCCCTTTTTGCCTCTTTTTTTATAATCTTCATCAATTTTGGATTTCCAGCTTGAGTCCACCTTTTTACCCATCCGCATCTCACTTACAAAAGTGCTTACAGCGCTGTAATTTAAATTAATACCCTGGCCGTCTGCACAAAAGTTTGATGCCCTGTCTTCATCGATGCCAAAATCTGCTGCTGTTTTTACCGCATCAATATTTGCACCGAGAAATACAAATTCCCAGGAATATTTTGTTTTCTGATGTTCAACCATTCTTTTTACCTTCGCTTTTGAAAATTCATGGCTGGAATTTTCCATACCGTCGGTTATGATTACAAATATTACCTTGCCAGGGTGGTCATCTTCCCCTGTGTCTGAAATTGATTTTCCAATATAGTTGATAGTTCTACCCATGGCATCCAAAAGTGCTGTGGAGCCTCTTACAAAGTATTCTTGTTCACTTATTTCATCCACATTCTTGATTTTTTCCCTGTCATGAAGCATTTCATAATCATGATCAAAGAGTACAGTTGTAACAAGAGCATCCCCCGGCTCGCTTTTCTGCTTTGCAAGCATTGAATTGAATCCGCCTATGGTATCTTTTTCAAGGCCTGACATTGAGCCGCTTCTGTCAAGAATAAACACTAATTCCGTTAAATCTTTTTTCATATTAACCCTCCATTCTTATTGAACAAAGGATAACATTTATTTAAAATATTATGGTCGCTTTAAATGCGACAAATTTTAAAGACCTAAAAGAGGCTGTTCAAAAGCAAACAAAGCTTCATTAATCTCAAAAATATTATAGATTTTTTCTTCCAAAAAGAACTCAACTATTAAATCAAACTTACTGCTGCGGGACAGGGCATAACCTGCTTTTTCGAGCAAATCCCTTGTTTCGTCCACATTTAATTCCAGAGCCACTGCGAATGCCAATGCTGTATTTTTCCTGGGTTTGTAATTTTTATCCGTCCGTATTTTTGAAAAAAGCTTTCTGTCAATATTGGCCTTCTTGTATGTTTCCACATCGGTCATTCCTTTTTCGTCAATCAGCCGAAGAAGCATTTCAGAGAATGTTTCATCCAGCTGTTTTACCACATCCTCCAAGCTTCTGGCTTTTTGCTCTTTAACACTTTTTAAGGATGGAGCCGCCGCATAATTGAATTCATATTCCTGCAATACTCTTCCTCTGTCCAAAAGCTTATGGTCTTCCACATACTTGTCATCAATGTATTTTCTTATTTTGCTGAAAAGCTTCTCACTGAAGGCAAAAGCTTTGGTGTCAAACATAACAAGGTAGACCGTCATTTCATTTTCCAGCAAAAATTCGCTGATTGCAGAAATTGCAACCTTTAGTGCTTCATCCTTGGGGTATCCGTAAATCCCCGAAGAAATCAAGGGAAAAGCAATGGATTCAAGTTTATGGTCTTTTGCAAGCTTCATTGAATTTAAATAGGCATTTTTTAAAAGCTCCTCTTCATTGCTGTTTCCTCCATTATAAATGGGCCCCACAGTATGTATGATGTATTCGGCAGGCAGCTTGTATCCTTTAGTGATGACAGCTTCTCCGGTATTGCAGCCGCCTATCTTATCACATTCAGCCTGAAGGTCTTCTGCCCCTGCGGCCCTGAAAATTGCTCCGCACACTCCCCCGCCCATCTTAAGGGCTGAGTTGGCAGCATTTACAATAGCATCTGCCTTTACCCTGGTTATATCATTTCTTATTATTTCAAACGGCATTGCCTATCCCCCTTTATCATTCTTTATCTTTATGATAGTTATAAGTTTTCTCACGTCATAAAATGACGTTCAGATTTTTTATCATAATCTTATTATAATATCTTCAGGATTTATTATCAAGGGCTTTGACTTATTGTTGATTTTTCACTAATTATTTCATATAATAATATTAGTGTGTGCGGAGGGGACCTATGGCTCAATTATTTGTTGTTCTTATTGTTTTTTTGTTAATTCCTTTGTTAGGCAGGTTTAAACTCAAATTATCTTATATACTGTTGATATCATGCGGAGTTTTAGCTCTTTTTTCGGGAATGGGAGCTCAGGCTGCATGGCAGTCGGTGACAAATATCTTTACTGATTTTTCATCGTTAAACACTATACTTTCAGTTATGATGGTGAGTATTTTAGGCGGTTTAATGAAGAATTACAAAATCCTTGACAGAATAGTCAGCTCAATTTATCAGATAATTCAAAACAAAAAGATTATATTGATGATTCTTCCTGCTTTGATAGGTATACTGATCGTTCCCGGAGGAGCTCTTTTATCCGCCCCCTTTATATATGAAATGGGCGAAGAATTGAATATTCCCGCCCCCAGGCGTGCAGCAATAAATTTGGTCTTCAGACATTTTTCAATGTTTGTAATGCCTTATTCAACGGGGCTTTTGATTATTTCTGCAGCTATGCCGGAAATTAACATATCAAGGCTTATAATATTGAATTTGTTTTATGTTGTTCCCCTATTTGTTGCAGGATATTTCCTTTTAATTAAAAATATTGAATACAGCAACAGGGTAAAAACCAAATTCACAGGAAAAAATTTGTTTGACCTTTTATTGTACACATCACCTATATATATCAGCGTAATTATCAACGGCATAACCGGTCTTCCCTTTTCAGCTGCTTTGATTTTCAGTGTGTTATTTGTTTATTTCTTGAGTGATAAAAAGTATTTCTTAAGCTATTTGATTAAATCCATAAATTATCACACTGTTTTAATGATTATAGCAATTTTAATTATGAAAGAAATGATTCTGAAAATGGATGATCTTCTCATTCTTTTTAACTCTATGTTGAATACAGAAAGCAGCATGCTGTCAATTTTATTGATATTTTTCATATCCTCCATATTTTTTGGATTTGTTACCGGAAATCAAACAGCTACTCTGGCAATTATTCTCCCTATGGTTTTCCAGCTTGATGTATCCATTAACATGGTTTACATCTATTTATATTTTGCATTTGCATGTACATATTCAGGCTACTTTTTTTCACCAATCCATTTATGCCAGGCTTTCACTCTTCAGTATATGAATGTTGCAACCATGGACCTTTACAAGGAATATAAGATATATGTGCCTCTTTCAATTGCTATACTGTTTGCCTCAGTGTATTTGATAAAATTTTTATTTGTTTAGGATTCAAATCCTGATTTTTTGTACGCACATTGAGTTCCCGGTATGTATCCCTATGCTTTGCGGACTGACAGCGGAATCTTCCGTATTGAACTTGGAATTTTTGTTTAATATTAGATACTACCCCTGGAGTTCTTTGGAGTTTAAGATGGAGTATCAGGTAGAAGCCTTGGATTCCGGTGGGTTTTTGGACTAGCTTCAGGGTTTAGGAAATCGCTGAATATTGATGTAGATTTTATCGGCGCTTGCCTTTACGGCGCCCTTCATTTCCAGCAAAGTTAAATTTCCCAGCAATCGACCGGTTTCCATTTTTGTTGCCCGGCTTATTTCATCAATTGTGTTTTCCCCGGTTTCAAGGCAGCCTATTATTGATACTTCGTCGTCAGTAAATGTGCTTAAATCAAGAGATGTATTTTTAAGTCTGACTTTTTCTTTTAATTCCATGATTTCTTCCACGATATCATCAATAGACATGGTTATTTTAGCTCCGTCTCTTATGAGGGCATTTGTTCCCCTGCTGTAGAGGCTGTCAATGTTTCCGGGAACCGCAAAAATTTCTCTTCCTTGATTGGCTGCGTGTCCTGCTGTTATCAATGTGCCGCTTTTTTCCTGGGCTTCAATAACCAGGACTCCCTCTGCAAGACCGCTAATAATTCTATTTCTTTCATGAAAATTAAATGCAACAGGCTGTATGTCAAAAGGATACTCTGTAATTACAGCTCCATTGCTTTCTGATATCTGATGAAAAAGCTCCAGGTTTTTCTTTGGATATACAACATTTATGCCGCAGCCTATTATACCGTAGGTTGACGCCTTGTATTTTAAAGCTGTTTTATGAGCAATTGTATCGATTCCGACTGCCAGACCGCTGATTATATTTACACCGATTTCCGATAGTTCTTTTACCAGCTTTTCTGCAGCCCATTTACCGTAGGTCGTAGCCTTTCTTGACCCTATGACTGCAATTGATATGTTGTTTATGTCATTTAAAGAGCCCTTGTAGTAGAGCAAATTTGGAGCACCTTCAATCTGCTGCAGCTTGGATGGATACTCATCATCAAAAATAGTAACTATCCTTGCCTTTTCTACATTTAATTTCTCCAGCAATTTCTCTTCAAAAAAATTTTTGCTTTCAGAAAGCTCGTTTATTGTTTCTGTCTTAAGCATGGATAAATTATGTTTTTCTATTTCAAAGTTATCCCATAGGTCCTTCGGTGATCCGAAACAATCAAGGACTTTTGTTATCCTTCCGTTTGAAATTCCCCCCGATGACAGCCACAGTAAAGTCTTTTGATTGATATTTAAATTGTTCATGCTACCTCCAGTATTTCCGGTCTAAATTTCTGTACTGAATTGCTTCAGCTATATGCTTTGTTTCAATATTTTCGTAATTTTCCAAATCCGCTATTGTTCTTGCAACCTTTAGTATTTTATTGTATGCCCTGACACTTAAGCCTAAAAGTTCAAATGCATTCTTAAGCAATACTTCAGATTCCTTATTAACCTTACAGAATTTTGATACAGCCTTTGTTGAAAGCTCTGAATTAGTCAGGATACCCATATCCTTGTATCTTTCCCTCTGGATATTTCTTGCTTTTACAATCCGTTTTTTAATTTCCTCTGAAGTTTCTTCCACTCTTTCATCCTTCAGCTCATTATATTTAACCGGCAGTACTTCTATTTGAATATCAATCCGGTTAAGCAGAGGACCTGAGATTTTCCCCAGGTATTTGTCAATCTGCCCTTGGCTGCAGGAGCACTCATGGTTTGGGTCCCCCAGGTATCCGCATGGGCAGGGGTTCATTGAAGCAATCATCATAAACTTTGCAGGAAATGTAAAGGAGCCGCTGGCTCTTGATATGGAAATTTTACCGTCTTCCATAGGCTGACGGAGAACTTCGATAACATTTTTAGGAAATTCGGGAATTTCATCTAAAAATAAAACTCCGTAGTGAGAAAGGGATACTTCTCCGGGACGGGGTTTTGACCCTCCCCCTGCCATGGAGGTGCGGGAGGAAGTATGGTGGGGTGAACGGAAAGGTCTTTTTGCCATCAAACCCTTCTTGTCCAAAAGACCGCATATACTGTAGATTTTTGTAACTTCCAGGGATTCTTCGAATGTCAGGTCCGGCAGGATAGTCGGTATTCTTTTTGCAATCATTGTTTTGCCGGAACCGGGACTTCCTAAAAGGAGAATGTTGTGCATCCCCGCTGCTGCTATTTCAACTGCCCTTTTCATGGCAGGCTGTCCCTTTATTTCTGAAAAATCTTCACTGTAATAATCTTGTTTGAGAGAAAAATCATACTTGTATATAAAGGGGTCTATGGCCAATTCTTCGTTTAAATAACTTACTAACTGGCTTATGCTTCCGACAGGAATTATATCTATGCCTTCAATGGCGCCGCATTCTTCCTTATTGTCTTCCGGCACAATTACTTTCTTAAAAGTCTTGTTCCTCATGGAAATAACCATGGGGAGGGCCCCGTCAATTGCGGTTATCCTTCCGTCCAGAGATAATTCACCGATAATGCATGTTTTTTCATCCACAGGCTTATATATTGCCTTGGAAGCAGCAAGTATACCGGCTGCAATAGGAAGGTCTATCTGGCTTCCTTCCTTTTTCAAATTTGCCGGTGCAAGATTTACGGTAATGCGGCTGACAGGAAAATCAAATCTGCTGTTTTTAATAGCAGACCTAACTCTTTCCTTTGACTCTTTAATTGAAATATCAGGCAGGCCTACAATATTAAAATTAGGGAGACCTCCTGATAAATCTGTTTCCACATCAACTTCATAACCTTCAAGTCCGTAAAGGACACATGTTTTAATTTTGGAAAGCATATAGCCCCTCCAATAATTCAGGTTATAAAATTATACTATAATTTTCCATTTTATACAATCGATAATAAGGCTTTAAGGCCTTTGAATTTACAACAAAAATCTCCCCTTTTCGCAAAACGCAAAGGGGAGATTTTTCATCATTTAAAATGGTGCGAATTGTTGTTCTGCCCACCATTCTTCCTTCAACATATTGTATTGATTGGTGAATTGGTCTAAGTGAACATTTTCCCATTTAATCAACAAGTCGAATAAGTCTTTTACTGGCTGGGAGCCTGATTTTTGTTTAGCATCCTCGTAAAAATCTATGGAGCTCTTCTCCATTTGCATTCCTATGCCGAATATGGACATTCCCAGTGTTGCATATGCTTTATCGACCTTGTCCCATCGGTAAATTTCCGGCGAAGGTATATCAATTCCCGAAGACATTATTTCTTTAATTTTTATTTCTCCTCCGTCACTGAGTATGGTCCATAATTTCTTTAAGTATTCTGCATGCTTTATTTCTTCCTTTGCCAGATGTGCGAATGCTTCCTTGTTTCCCTGTGTTTTTGCCTGTTCACCTGCCATCTTATAGAACTCGTAGCCTTCCATTTCATTTAAAACAGCCTGGGAAATAATCGCCAGCTCTTCTTTATACATATCTTCCTCCTGGTTTGATAATTTTGAAGAATCCCTGTACTCAGAGTACTCTTCTTTGTTCATGATAACAAATCCTTTATTGTATAATACTATTATACCACCCGGAAACTTTCCTAAACAATTATTCTTTATTTTCGAGAGCATTCTTTACTGCAGCACTTCTTCTTTTTTCAATGGCTTTCAACTCTTTTTTTTCTTCTGCAATTATTTTTTCTCTTTCAATACCTAACTCTTCAGACAATATTTCAATGAATTTCCCTTATATAATCCTCACGATTTTCAAATTTTTTTAAAATATATGTGCCTTCATGGTCAACAATTCGAAACACATGGTTTCTCTTGCTTGTTAGTTTTATCTTTTTATGCATACTTCAATATCTCCGCTTTCAGTGTAGCCGGATAATTCCTTTGAAACTGCTTCCACGGCATTTTTTAAAATATTCTGAACAAAGGGAACCATGATAATTTCCTTGCCGTTTATTTTTAGAATTACATCTTGCTTTGACAAAGCGCAGTCACCCATTTCTTTTTGGCCTCTTAAAATTTTAGAGCTTAACTGGCTGCATGTGTAACCGCACTTCCTGCAGCATTCATCCTTCATATCGGGAAGTCTGTCAAACACTTTTTCTTCTATCAGATCAACCAGTCTTTCTATTTCAGTTATTGAATTGATAACGGGAATTCCTTCAAATTCTCTCATGCCATTGGATATTTGTCCGGATATGAGAAAGGTTGTTTCATCCATCCTGTCTAAAATTCCTTCCACATCATAAGCTGTTACTATTTTTGGAGCACATGTATCCCTGACGCCTTCCATTACAACATAATCGTGATTGTAAAAATTCAATAAATCATTTATGTCTAATTTTTCTTGAAACATTATATCCGTTTCATAAGCACCTCTTGCGGTTACCAGCTGTGAGCCTGCTATTTTGTGCCTGTGGGTGTTGGTTCCTTCCACATCCATTTTAAATTTCTTAAAATGTATTTCTTTTACGCTTCCAACAGTGTAACCACGTCTTCGAAGCTCACTTATTATGTTTTCTATGGTGGTGGTTTTGCCGGACTTTGTAACCCCTATTACTGAAAAAACCTTCATCTTAAGAATCCTTCCTCATCTTTATTGTAAAATATCATATCCTTCGACGCGGCTCGTTTACTTTGCTTTCATCAGCTGGTCACTTCCACTGATCCGTGTTGCCGTTACCATATCCGTCATTTTATTCTCGAATATGGGTAAAAAGCAGATTGCAGAGAAACCATGAAAGCTATTAAATAGGAACATTTATACTGAACTAAAAACCTTGCCAATGCTGTCATTAATAACTAAATCAGCCCGTCTGTCCATAGATGTGGATGACTTGTTAATCAGCACAAGTTTGCTGCCCTTAAAATAATTAATAAGACCTGCCGCAGGGTAGACAACAAGAGATGTCCCCCCTACAATTAAAACATCTGCGTGTTCGATAAAATGAACAGACTTTTCAATAATTTCGCTGTCAAGACTTTCCTCGTACAACACAACATCCGGTTTTACAATTCCACCGCACAGGCATTTTGGAATGCCCTTTGATTTTATAATAAAATTCACGTCATGGAATTTCCCGCATTTCATACAGTAATTTCTGTGTACTGACCCATGAAGCTCCAATACATTTCTGCTTCCGGCTTTCTGGTGAAGACCGTCAATATTCTGGGTTATAACAGCTTTTACCTTTCCTTCCTTTTCAAGTTCTGCAAGTTTCTTATGGGCTGCATTGGGCATGGCATCGGGAAAAATCATTTTATTTTTGTAGAAGTCAAAGAACTCTTCAGTGTTAGTCTTGAAAAAACTGTGAGAAACCATCACTTCAGGCGAATGCTTATATTTTGCGCTATATAATCCGTCTGAGCTTCTAAAATCAGGTATGCCGCTTTCTGTTGAAACACCTGCTCCTCCAAAAAATACAATATTACTGCTTTTCGAAATTATTTCTTTTAGTTCAGAGTTCACAACAACCTCCCGTTTATTATATTCTTAAATCAATAATACCACATTCCCCTGGTTTTCTCAAACTAATCGCATAAAAAGGGAGCAGTTCATGGCTGCCCCGCTGATTTCATCCGTTGTAAGCAAAACATCTTATATTACAAGCAGATTTCTTTTTGTTTATTCGTAAATATTCACTATCCTGTCCCCCACAATATCCATGTTAAGATAATCGATATGCCTTTTAGGAATGGTTACCACGTCAGGATTACCGTCGCTAATGAATCTTTCCCTTTTATTATCCTCATACTGTTTTAAATAATCATATAAACCGCAATCATCCACATTAATTTCGCTTGCGGTCACCCGGTAAAGGCTGTTGAAATCTGTCAAGGTGTCAAAGGGTGAATAGGCAGGCCTCCAGCCTACGTCCAAAACAGCAATGGTCCGGTATTTATTGCCTTGATATTCTCCTTGACGCACGGATTCCATAAACTCATCCCTCGGGTTGCTGCCTTGGGGAAGCGCCAAGGTTTCAACATCATAATCAGGCAGATATTGCTTTAGTATATTGTTTATAAATCCTATTTCAATTTGAATTTCCAGTGAGTTTAATTTTCCCAAATCCTTGTGGCTGTATGTGTGGTTTCCCAAATCATAGCCATTGTTTATAAGCCAATTAAGCTTTTGTTCTGTATATTCTTTTTGGCCGAAAGTGTTAGTGCCTAAAAAAAAGCTCGCTGTCACGTTATAATCAGGATATTTATTTTTAAACTCTTCTAAAATTCCGATGGCGCAATCAGGATCCAGCACCATTTCCCCTTTTTCTTCAATTAAATTAAAATTATTCCGCCTCCCATCATCAAAGGTCAGAATTACGGGAGTAAATCCTGCTTCTGTCTTAATTTCTCCCCTGGCATAATCATTTAAGCTGATCATGCGGTAACCGTTTTGATACATGTATTCCAGGTCTTTGCGAAAATTATCCGGAGTTCTTTGCCATAATGATTCTTCCGGCCCTATTCCATGATACATCAATATCATAATTTCTCCCAGTTCATTAGGCTTATGAGACATATCGATGGAAGCAATAATATCTTCTTCTCCAAGCTCTTTTGAATCTTCATTTTCTGTGACCTTATCATGTTCTTCATCTGAAGGCTCTTCCAAAACCGGTTCATCTGCTTCAGGGGGGGTATCAAAAGATGTATCAGCTGCAGGGGCTGCACAGCTTGTCATTAGTAACAATGCAATCAATATAATTCCTTTTTTCATTTATACACTCCTATCTGCTCTTATATTCTATATTATTCAATAGTAAATGTCTATATGTAGTATTTTCAAATTTTTGTTTATTATCAGCACAAACTTTGATATAATGAATAAATGAACTTAGGCTGCCCCCTAAAAGATGAACAAAACTAAAATGGAAGGTGAAGACGGGAAAATCTTAACAATATAGGAGGAAAAAATTGAAAAGCGACAATAGAAATGCACAGGATAAACTGAAGCTTTTATACATATTGGACTTTATAGACCTGCCTTTGACAAATGTTGAAATTACCAATTACATACTTGAATACGGCATGATGGACTATTTCTCGCTGCAGCTTTTGTTAAGTGACCTGTGCGATGCTAAATTTACAACCATCAAGCCTTATAACGGAAATGAATACTATTCGGTCTCAAAAGAAGGCAGGGATGCGCTGGAAATGTTCAAGAATAAACTGCCTGAATACTTTATTAATGAAGTAAAGACGAATTTTCCCCAAATAAAAAAACAAATAGAAAAACAAAGAGAAATATTCGGTCATTATTTCAAGAGAAAAGATGATGAATACATTGTATCCCTTCAAGTTACGGAAAATTCCGCAACCATTTTTAACCTGAGCATAAATGTTACTGATGAAATTACGGCTAGAAACATAATTAAAAAATGGAAAAATGAACCGGAGGAAATATTCGGAAAAATCATAAATGCACTGACAAATTAGAGAATTGCTTTTATTAAATTCGGAGTAAAGCTTAGTTTTAATGAAGAGCTTAAAAAGTGCCTCTTTTTTTCTATTATATCAATTTGCTGCTTTTTGGAATTTGTAACATAAATATTTTTACTGCCTGAAGAAATGGATTCAGGATATCCTCCCAGGTATATTTTGTTAATGATATTTCTTAACATGGCATCTGCTATATAAAGGTTTTTATCATCAATATTCAATATGTAGAGGATGCTGTTTTCATAATCAAGCAGGAAATCAGAAGCAAGCCCGTTTATGTTTATTGTATCTTCGACATTTTTATTAATTAAATTTATAAAATTTATTTTTGTTTGAATTTCACCGTTCACAAAATAAGTCATAACAATAATTGTGTCCTTTAACACATATAGGTGCATGGGTTTGCCGTCTGTTATAAATCTTCTTCTAATCCCTTTGTCAATACTGTATTCTACCACTTCATTCTCTTCGTAGCAGGATGTGTAAAGACACTTGTTTTTTTCTGAATAAATGACGTCATGAGCTTTTATGCCGGCAGGTATGGAGCCTGTCAATGTGAAAGAGGACAGGTCGATAATGGAAATATTGTCCGATTCAAAATTTGCCACATACAGATTTTCTCTGTCAAAGCACATATGCCGGGGGTCTCTTCCAACATTTGTTTCAAAGAAATTATTGTTGTCGAATTTGTATATTTTGTTATTGTAGGAATCAGCCATATAGACTGCATTATGAAAATATTCTATGCTGTGAAGGTTAAATTTGTCCCCTGCCCCTAAATAAAAAGCTTTTTTAAAAGAATAATCTTCCCCTGACAGGTCTATGATAAACATAAATAATTTTCCCTGACTTATACCTGTTGTGACAATTTTTTCATCATACACTCCAATCACCTCCATATAGTTTATGAAATTTATCATAATAAGTGATTAAATCACGTTTTAATTTTTTACATTCGGGTATATATAAAATATATAAATTATTTAAAAAGGAGAATACTATGATTAATGAAAAAGTAGCAAAATTAATGAATGAACAAATCAACAAAGAATTATATTCGGCATATTTGTATCTGGATATGGCAAATTACTATATTGATAAGGGCTTGGACGGTTTTGCAAACTGGTTTAAAGTTCAGGCACAGGAAGAAAGAGACCATGCCATGCTGTTCATGCAGTATATGCAAAACAACCAGGAGAAAGTCACACTTGAAGCAATACAGGCTCCGGATGTAAAATTTGACAGCTTCGCATCACCCCTTAACGAGGCATTAAAGCATGAGCAGTATGTAACCGCATCCATTAACAATATATATGCTGCCGCATATGAAATTAAGGACTTCAGGGCAATGCAGTTTTTAGACTGGTTCATTATGGAACAGGGAGAAGAAGAAAAAAATGCAGATGATCTGATAACAAAATACAATCTTTTTGGCACTGATTCAAAGGGTTTATATATGCTTAATTCAGAAATGGGGACCAGGGTGTATTCCCCTCCATCACTGGTATTGGATTAATAATAAGATTAAAAAACACAGCAGTCTGCCTGCTGTGTTTTATTTTGTATGATTTTTACGGTATGCACACCCTTGTTCCTATAATCAAAAAGTTTGCCGGCCTCAAATGAGGATTTGCAATAAGTAATCCTGACGTTGTGAGGCCATTGGCTTCAGCCACTGTGGAAAGACTGTCCCCTGCCTTGATTACATATTCTCCCCTTGTTCCCTGAGGACATTGCATAAAAGCTTCCGGAGGTATGCATAATTGTTCCCCGGGTACAATGATATTAGGATTGAAATTAGGATTTGTATCTCTTAATTCATTTAAGCTTAAATTGTAAGAAATGAGTATGTCGCTTAGCCTGGTTCCTTCCTGAATAGTCACTACCGTACCGAAAGGACATCCTGCAGGAACATTTGGAATGCATATTTCCTGACCAACCTTCAAATCATATGGATTTGCTTCCGGATTTGCCTCCAGGAGCAGATTCAAAGGAATGCCGTATCTTTGGGCTAAATTATAAAAAGTATCTCCTTCCCTTATGGCATAATAGGCACCGTTAATGCAGGGCGGTCTTTCAGGAACCTTTGGAACACAAATCATCATTCCTTCTGTTAACGACCTCAATCTCAATGTAGGATTCAGTTCAATCAGCCCCACTAAATTAGTTCCAAATCTCGTTGCAATGGAATTTAACGTATCCCCCGGGCGTACTTCGTACGGCATTGAATTTATATTAGGGCATAATTGCTGATTTTGTCTATAAATCACTATAATCACCTCAATTATAATTTGTTAGTTTATAATATTCATGATATAGTGAATGTTTCCTTAATATGACTGTTCAAACTTTTTTCTTTCCTGAACAGCTAATTTGTCACATCTTTCGTTATAGCTGTGACCCTGGTGGCCGGGAACATGAACAAACTTAACCTTGTGGCCGTCTGCAGCTTTTAAAAGTCTCCGCCATAATTCCTTGTTTAAAACTTTTTTGCCGTCAGATTTCTTCCATCCCTTTTCCTGCCATATATCAATCCATCCTTTGTTGAAGGAATCCGTAACATACTTTGAATCTGTTATGATTGTAACATCACAGGGCTCTTTTAATGCCTCAAGTCCAACTATAACTCCCATAAGTTCCATTTGGTTGTTGGTTGTATTTTCTTCGCCCCCTGACAGCTCAGCTTCATGTCCTTTGTATTCCAATATCACTCCATAGCCTCCCGGGCCGGGATTGCCGCTGCAGGCTCCATCTGAGTAAATACTTACTTTTTTCATTTGATTTACACCTTATTTTTAATTAACATTACCCTTAATATACCATACTGGTCTTCCAGTTCTTTTAGCTTATCCTCATTGAACTCTCCGATTACGTCTATTATATTGCATGCATAATCCCCTTTGGATTTATTGACCATACCTATTATGTTGACATTGTGAGATGCAAGGGCAGTTGTCATTTGACCTATCATGTTGGGAATATTCTTATTCAATACAATAATCCTGTCTGTTCCCGGATACCTGTCCATGGAGCAGTCAGGAAAATTAACTGAATTTGTAATGTTTCCATTTTCCAAATATTCTGTAATCTGTGTAGCAGCCATTTCTGCACAGTTTTCCTCGGCTTCAATTGTAGAGGCTCCCAAATGAGGAATACACAGGGTATTTTTTGTTCTTAAAAGCCTTTCATTGGGCAGGTCTGAAACATGATAGTCTACCTTGCCATTTTCCAAAGCTTCTACTAAATCATCCTCGTTGATTATTCCATGGCGGGCAAAATTTAATATTATTACGCCATCCTTCATGGATTTAATACTATCCCCATTTATTTTATTCTTTGTTTCATTATTGTAAGGTACATGAATAGTAATATAATCGCTTTTTCTATAAAGATCATTAATGTCAACTGTATAATGAACATCCCAGGATAATGCCAGGGCATTTTTTACGGAGATGTATGGGTCATATCCGACAACTTCCATGCCTAGTTTCACTCCCAGGTTTGCAACAAGGTGTCCTACGTCCCCAAGTCCTACAACGCCTAAGGTTTTTCCCTTGAGCTCCCTGCCCACAAATTGAGACTTTCCCTTTTCAACAGTTTCAACAATGTTGCTTTCTAATTTTTTTGTCCAGTCAATACTGTCTATTACTCTTCTTGAGCTCATTAAAAGCCCTAAAAAAGTCAATTCGCAAACTGCATTTGCGTTTGCTCCGGGGGCATTAAATACAACAATACCCTCTTCTGAGCATCTTTCAACAGGTATATTGTTTACACCTGCCCCTGCTCTGGCTATTGCCTTAAGCTGCTTGGAAAACTTCATACCGTTAATATCCAGGCTTCTCAGTATTATTCCATCTGCTTCTGATGTAACTTCCTTTATTAAACTGTATTTATCCTGGGGAAATAGATTTCTTGTCACCTGAGGTATATTACAAAATAGTGCTACCTTATACATTGGCTCGTCCTCCTGTTATATTAAGAAATAGTATACCGCTTAAATTTTGTAAAATCAAGCGTTAAGTTCCAAGCTTATATCTTATAATTCAGCGGTGCTTTAGAGGCAGGATATATAATATCGAAGCAGAAAATTAAGATAAGGGAATGCTAAATTTAATATAAATGCATCATTTAAGTGCCATGAGCTTGTTATATGAAGTTAACCGTTGATTTCTCAACGGTTAACTTTACTTGTAGCTGAATGTTCTTAAATCTCAACAGACATCTTTTGTCTGTTATAAGTACTATCTGCAGCATCCTCCCCTACCGAAGAAACTGTCTCCTCCTAAAAGAAAAAATATAATCCCCAATATGATTAACCATTCAATCCAATCATTGCCTCTGTCATAGCAACCGAAATTTGCAGCTTTTACTTCATCTGACATATAACTCACCTCTCTTAATTTATAATTCAATATATGTCAGATAGAAAAATATGTGATGACTTGGATTTCAGAAATTTTATTTTATTTTAAATTAAAGAATCTCTATGGTTGCATATACTTTTTCAATTAGTTCTGCAACATCTAATTTGCTTTCAGATTTTTTGATATTTTCAAGCTTAGGCTTCGTCAGAGGATGTTTTGGTGCAAAAACAGAGCAGCAGTCATCATAAGGCAGTATTGAAGTTTCGTAGGTTCCCACTTCCCTGGCTCTTTCTATTATTTCTGACTTGTCAAGACCCACCAGGGGTTTGAGTACAGGCATATCAACTGCATTTTCAATAACTGCCATTGAACTCATAGTCTGGCTTGCAACCTGACCTAAGCTTTCTCCGGTAACTAGCATATCTATTTTATTTTCTTGTGCGATTTTTTCTGCAATTCGCATCATGAAACGTCTTGCTAATATAGTGGTTTCTTCTTCTTTGCAAAATTCTCTGATTGCTTTGTGAATTTCAAGTATATTTACGCTGTATAGTTTTATTTTGCCGCAGTATTCTTCAAGTATTTCCTTTAACTTCACCACCTTTTCATTTGCTCTTTCAGATGTAAAAGGATATGTATGAAAGTAAAGAGCACTTATTTCAACTCCTCTTTTAGCAATCATATATCCTGCAACCGGACTGTCAATTCCTCCTGACAACAAAAGCAGGGCTTTACCGCTTGAACCTACAGGAAGTCCTCCCAGAGTTTTTATTTTTTCCGAGGATATATAGCAGGATTTTCTTATATCAATAAAGACTTCCACATCCGGCTTATGTACATCAACTCTCACAGAGCTGAAATTCTCAAGGATCTTACCTCCTATTAAAGCACTGAAATCCATTGATTTAAATGGAAAGTCCTTGTCGCTTCTCTTGGTGTTTATTTTAAATGTTTTTATGTCCTGCCTGCTTAACAGATATCCAAACAGTTCAATTGTTTTTTCAATAATCGTATCAACATCCTTTGTTGTTTTAACACAGGGGCTGATAATTGATATGCCGAAAACCTTTCTCGCCTTCTCAACTATTTTATCCATATCCCCTTCATTTTTGCTTTCTATAAACACCTTGCCTGAATCTTTGTATACTGATACGTCCTTAAATTCTTTCAGAGCATATTTAATCTGGTCAATGAGTTTTTGTTCGAAAGAACCTTTGTTTTTTCCCTTTAAATATAATTCTCCAAAGCTTACTGCAGCAATATTGTACATGTTTATCCTCTCCTGGTTATGCTTCTTATATCTTTCACTGATTGTTTGATACTATCAATTACATATTCAACTTCTTCCAGGCTGTTAAAATGCCCCAGACTGATGCGTATTGTCCCTTCCCGGTATTCCCTGCCGAGATTAATTGCATCCAATATTCTGTTATCTCTTGACTTCGAAGAGCAGGCAGAGCCGGTGGAAACGTAAATATATCTGTCCTCCAAATAATGGACCAATACTTCCCCGGGCACGTTCTTAAAAGATACACTTATTATGTGAGGGGCTCCTTCTTCAGGGCTGTTTATTTTTATATCTTCAATTTCTTTAAGTCTTTCTACATATATTTTTTTTAAGCTGTAAAGCTTAATGGTTTCCTCTTTGAAACTATCATACAGTAATTCACAGGCCTTTCCAAAGCCCATAATCCCTGTTGTATTTTCAGTTCCCGGACGGATTCCTCTCTCCTGGCCGCCTCCGAATACTAAAGGCCCTAACTTTAAGGGGCTTCTGATATACAATCCTCCCACACCCTTAGGCCCGTGAATTTTATGGCTGCTGAAGGACAATGTGTCAAGAGACAGCTTATTAACATCAATTTTAATTTTCCCGTAGGATTGAACTGCATCGACATGAAGCCTTGCATTTTTATTTTTTCTTTTTATGACTGCTGCAATTTCTTCCAGTTCCTGGACTGCACCTATTTCATTGTTAACATGCATAATTGATATAAGAAGAGTGTTCTCGTCTACCATGTCACCAAGCTCTTGAATGTTTATCCTGCCCTTCTCATCCGTACCAAGATACTTAACCTGGCATTTATCCTCGAATTGTTTGAAAACATTGTAGACGGAGGGGTGCTCGATTTTAGTAGTTATAATATTATTTTGTTTGTTCAAGTTTGACAGATGTCCAAAAATTGCAATATTGTTGCTTTCCGTTCCCCCTCCGGTAAAATAAATTTCCTGTGGTTTTGCACCGATAAGTCTTGCTGCAAATTTCCTGGCTTCATTAATTTTCTTTTCGGCACTAAGTCCCATCCTGTGCAGTGAAGAGGGGTTCCCGTATAAATTTTCGTTTGCATCTGCTATTTCTTTCATTACTTCGTCTCTTATCTTTGTTGTTGCACTGTTATCCAAATATACTATCATATTTACCTCTCAATAAATTATACTGCTTTCATCTCAAAACAAAGCAGGTGGCATAAAATACCAATGTTTATATGGTGTTTAGATGTCGAAATCTGTAAAAAATGCTTGCATAATACTGTCTTGTTTGCTATAATTATTTTGGTTATCCCCCCCGATAACCGAATATATTCCCAATACCCCTTTTATGCATATTAATGCTTCACAACAATGGCCTCAAGGCCATTTTTGTGTTTATGACCTACCCAATTTCTTCGACTGAAAGGAGAAAGAAATTGATGGTAGGTCAAACGCACAGAATGCCAAATTTGTGCGACGCAAGGAGCGAACAAATTTGATGCATTCCCCTGCGTTGCCTGTTTCATTGATTATGTACCTTACTGTTTTTCTATCTCTTTCCTGACTTCTCCCATATACAATCCCGATACCTTCTTCACAAGGTCATTTCCGGAAGAATTAAATTTTATATTGTCTATGCTTCTTATGGGCAGCACATCATTGGATGTGCCTGTTATAAACGCACCGTCAAAGCTCTCTAGTTCACTGAATTTAATTATCCTTTTTTCAACTTCAATTAAATTTTCCTCACACACACTTATAACCCTGCTTCTTGTAACACCTAAAAGAACCGCATAATCCGGTGACGTTACAAGTTTATCGCCCTTTACAAAAAATATATTTGATTTGCTGCCTTCACAGACTGTGTCGTCTTGATTCACTAAAATTGCTTCAAAAGCATTTTGTTCTTCTATGATCTTGGTCACCTTATCCTTAAATTCTTTTTGATATGATTTAACATTTGGATTTGCTCTCTCCATTTTCACTGTAACCGTATCTACCCCTTCATTGAATTCCTCCTGTGCAGGATAATAACTTTCAATAAAGTAGAATAAAGCAAAAGGCTTATTGTCATAAAAATAAGAAACCCTTATATTTAAATTCTTAAAGGGGTTTTCTTTTATCAGCAATTCTGCAGAGCTTTTAAAGTCTTCATAACATAAGCTGCCCTTGATGCCGCTTAAGTGGATGCTTTCATTCATACGGTCGAAATGCTCCTTCAAGAATATGGCCTTCCTGTCAATAACCCTTATAACCTCATAAATCTTTGTCTGATTCAAAAGCTTCTCCGTTTCTTCTTTTGTTATAATTTTATTGTTCAATACATTTTTATCGGATACTATATTTAACATCAGTTTTCTACCTTTCTTTTTTGAATTACATAATAACATCATTATAAAAATTGTTTTACATCTTCTGCCGAGCTTACCTTTTTGAAATGTTTCCAGTGGTCGGGAAACAATTTCAAATATGAAGGCTGACAAAGTCTTGAGTCAATTAATAAAACGGCTCCCTTGTCTTCCTCTGTTCTTATTACCCTGCCTGCTGACTGAAGAATTTTATTGAAACCGGGATACTTGTATGCAAAATCGTAGCCGGAATTCTTTTTTTCATCAAAGAATGCTTTAATTATATTTCTTTCAAATGAAACCTGTGGTATCCCGGTACCTATTATAACTGCTCCTATTAATTTTTCAAGGGGCAAATCAACTCCTTCAGAAAAAATACCCCCTACAACCGTAAACAGCACCACACCCCGTTCATTTTCAAACCTGTCTAATATATCCCTCTGTTCCTCCTCATTAAGCCCCTGATTTTGAACTGTTATACCAGTGCTGTCATATAATGATTCATATATTGAATAAACCTTGCTCATAAAATAATAGGAGGGAAAAAAGACCATGTAGTTTCCTTTTTTTTCTGTTATTAAAGCATTGATATATTCACATGCTTTTTCAATATTTGAATCCCTCATTGTGTATTTCATGGATATATCCGAAGATATCATCAAGTTTAAATTTTCCCTCTCAAAAGGCGAGTTTAATTTTAATATGTAATCATCTTCATCTCCCCCCAAAATATATCTGAAATATTTCAAGGGAGTCAGTGTAGCAGAAAAGAAAACCGATGATTGGGCATTCTTTTCAATTTCCTTCAATATAGATGAAGGGTCTATCAAAAATAATTTCACCATAGTTTTATTGTTTGCTTTCTCAGCATAATAGCAAAAATTTTCGTCAGCAACTTCTGAAATCTTTATAAAAAAAGTAGTTTTAAAATATAGGTCTGTCAGTTCATCTGGAACTTTCTCATTTTTTTTGTCATTGAAATATTTCTCAGCCCTTGCAGCAAACTTTCTTAAAGCGTTTGTCAATTCTTCAGGAGGCTCATTTAATATTTGTGCTTCTTCAACAATCTTTTTTATATCTATGAATTTCTTATTTATGTTGAACAACTCTTTGCTTAAGCTTTTTTCGGACTTCATCATTTTATATACTTCATAAAATTCTTCTTTAATAATTTCAGGAGAATACATACTTCGTGCCCGGTCCTCCAGATTATGTGCCTCATCTATGAGTAGTATATCCTTGTCATTATTGAAAACGTCCTCCCTCTGAAGTGCAACTCTCGGGTCAAAATAATAATTGTAATCGCATATGACAATATCTGACATGTAAGCTAAATCAAGACTCAGCTCAAAAGGGCACAGCTCATGCTTTTTTCCTAATTCTTCAATAAAGTCACGGTCATAGAGGCAGTCATTTTTGATTGTTTCCCTCAATGGAATATTCAGCTTATCATAATAACCTTTTGCATAGGGGCAGTATTCCGGTTCGCACTTTGTTTCATCCATGAAGCATATTTTATCCTTGGCCGTAATAATTGTTGTCCTCAGCCTAAGGCCTTTTTCATACATCATTTTTACCGTGTTGAAGGCTATATTTTTTGTGGATGATTTGGCTGTAAGGTAAAATATTTTGGCGTTTTTTTCATACAGGGATTTTACTGCAGGAAATAATACAGATACTGTCTTCCCCACGCCTGTGGGGGCTTGAGCGAAGAGCTTTTTTCCTGACCTGATTGACAGGAAAACAGCAACTGCAAAATCTCTTTGTCCTTTTCTATAGTCATCAAAAGGAAAAATGGTTTCCTTAATTGTTTTATTTCTTTCCTTTTGAAGCTTTATGATTGTTTCTGCCCAGTCTATGTATGTATTTAGTAAATCATAGAAAAATGTTTCAAGTTCTTCTGTTGTAAATGTCTGTTTTATTATCTTTGTTTCATTGCTGTCAAGATTATAGTATCTAAGCTGCACGTTGAGTTTTTGCAGTCTGTTTATAAATCCGTACATATAGGCATAGCATTTAGCCTGTGCCATATGGGCAACCTTGTATTCATCATCGATATAACTTAAATCTGTATATGTTGATTTTATTTCATCGATTGTTATTTCATCCTCTTCAATTATTATCCCGTCAGCCCTTCCTTCAATTGAAAAAACAATATCATTAAGAATGAATTCGCTTTTAAGATAGAATTCCTTCAGGTAGTTTTCACCCATTTGACTCTGGAGAATTTTATGAGCTTTGATACCATCCAATGCTCTGTCTGTACTTAAATTCTTAACGTTTATATCTCCGCTTTTATAAACAAATTCAACCAATTCCCTTACGGAAAGCTTTATGTTGTCCAATTTAAAACTCCTCAAAAATAAATAAACACCGCAGTGTTTATTATAGCAAATTTTGTAATTTATTTAAATGTTTATTTTAAATATTGCACACAAGTAACGGTATTCCCATCAATATTTAACTTGTCGGAAAGTCCCTCCACCAGCATCAGCCCTCTGCCGGATTCCAGATAATCATATTCTCCGCAATCTTTCAGGTCATAGCAAATGCCTGAGCCTTCGTCGGAAACCTCGATTATGACTCGTGATTTGTTAATGTAAACATTTATATTTATCATTTTATTCAAGTCTCCACAATTACCGTGGATGACGCTGTTTATCATCAATTCATAAAGAATAAGCTTTGTATTGAAAAAAGTATCAGGGTCAAGTATTCCCTTAATATTTCTTAAGATTTCTTCAATAATCTTTTTACCGCATTTAATGTCGCTGTTGACTTTTCTTTGAACTACATAATGCATACCTATTCCTCCTTATTGTAATATACCCTTTTTTTATGTGCCTAAACAGCCAAATATATTAAAATTAAAGAGGAACATATTGTAATACAATGATTTGTCTAAATCTGCAGATTTAAAATATTTTCAATCAATATCCATATTTCTTCTGCTCCAAGCTTAGATGTTGAAGAAAATGGAAGGATTAAAGAGCTGTCATTTATCTGCATTGTCTTTTTAATAAGACTTATGTTTTTTAATTGTTGAGACCTTGAAAGCTTATCAGCTTTTGCAGCTATAACATAACCTTTAAATCCAACACTTTTTATCCATTCATACATCTGCAGGTCATTTTTCCCGGGTTCATGTCTTATATCTACAAGTAGAATAACTTCTTTAAGCTGCTGCCTTCCATGTAAATATGAATCAATCATGGCTGCCCATTTTAACTGTTCATTCTTTGATACTTTTGCATAGCCGTATCCGGGAAGGTCCACAAAATTGAACTCATCGTTAATATTGTAGAAATTCAAGGTTTGGGTTTTTCCGGGCTGGGAACTGGTTCTTGCCAGGCTTCTTCTGTTTAAAAGAGCATTTATCATGGAAGACTTCCCTACATTTGATTTGCCTGCAAATGCTATTTCAGGAACTGTTGTGTCCGGATACTGCTGTTTCTTTACTGCTGAAATAATCATCTCAGCTTTCTTAATAATCATATAAATCCTTTCTTTTACAATAACAAACGAAAATGACTGTTTTAATATATGTATTTCACTTGTATTAGATAATAGTATCTAAGCTGCAAATTGAGATTATGAAAAATAATAAAAATATCGCTCACGGTTTCGGACACGAATAATTCTAAAGCTCATTCCGGTCAAAAATCCTACAGCTTGCAAACTCACTATGTTCAAACAGTGCAAGCTGTTAACGGATTTTTGTCCTCCATCCGCTAAGAATTATAATCGTGTCCTGCAAATGTTCGCTTACATTTTTATTATTTTTCAGTTTCAGGCTGCTGTACTGCTTCTTTTACCACATCATCTATTTTGTCTGCATATACTATTTCCATTGAACGGATTATCTTCGGGTCTACTTTTGAAACATCCGCCTTGTTCTTGGAACACAAAACAACCTTCTTTATACCTGCTCTCTTTGCAGCCAGAAGTTTTTCCTTAAGACCTCCAATGGGCAAAACTCTTCCTGTGATTGTAATTTCACCTGTCATCGCCACGTCCTTTCTAACAGGCTTCTTTGTCAAGGCTGATATTATTGCTGTTGCCATTGTTATTCCTGCAGAAGGTCCGTCCTTTGGAATTGCACCTTCAGGCACATGGACATGTATATCCGTTTCTTTAAATATTTGATAGTCAATGCCGAATTTTTCCGCATTGGCCTTTATATAGCTTAAGGCAGCCATGGCAGATTCCTTCATAACATCGCCCAGCTGACCGGTAAGCTGAAGTTTTCCGTCACCCTTCATCGTGTTTACTTCAACAAACAGTGTTTCTCCCCCAACTTGAGTCCAGGCCAGTCCAGTTACAACTCCAACCTGATCTTCTTCATAAGCAGTATCGTAATCGTACTTAGGTATGCCTAAGTATTTTTTGATGTTTGAATTATTTATGGAAACAGACTTTTTGTTTTTTTCAACAACTTGAACTGCTGCTTTTCTAATTAATTTGCCGATATTTCTTTCCAGGTTTCTGACTCCTGATTCCCTTGTATATCTTCCGATTATTTCATCTATTGCATTTGTTGAAATATTAACCTGGTCTTCATTCAGCCCATGCTCGGAAAGCTGTTTTTTAATTAAATATTTTTCTGCAATATTCCTTTTTTCTACATCAGTATATCCTGATATTTCAATAACTTCCATTCTGTCCAGAAGAGGTCCGGGAATGGTTGCCGTGGTATTGGCAGTTGTAATAAACATTACATTCTGCAAACTGAAGGGAGCTTCGATATAGTGGTCGGTAAATGTAGAGTTTTGTTCAGGATCCAGAGCCTCCAATAAGGCTGATGCCGGGTCGCCTTTAAAGTCGCCGTTCAGTTTATCTATTTCATCCAGCAAAAATACAGGATTATTCTCCTTTACTTTTGCGATGGAAGATATTATTCTTCCTGGTATTGCACCTATATATGTTCTTCTGTGTCCTCTGATTTCCGCCTCGTCCCTTACTCCTCCCAAAGAAATCCGCACATACTTTCTGTCCATAGCACGTGCAATTGATTTTGCTATTGATGTTTTTCCTACTCCGGGAGGTCCCACAAAGCATAAAATGGGTCCCTTCATATCCTTTTTAATATGTTTTACAGCTAAATATTCCAGTATTCTTTCTTTGACTTCTTCCAGCCCGTAATGGTCTTCCTCAAGTATACTTCTTGCCTTTGACAGGTCCGTGTTATCCTTAGTCTTTTTATCCCAGGGCAGGTCTATAAGCCAGTCAACATAGGTTCTTATTACTCCTGCATCCGGAGAGGAAGGAGAAATTTTCAAAAGCCTGTTTATCTCCTTCTCTGCTTTTTCTTTAACGTCCTTAGGCATATGGGCTTTTGCTATTTTTTGGAGGTACTCTTCCACTTCATAGTCAGTGCCTTCATCCTCACCTAATTCCTTTTGAATTGCTCTCATCTGCTCTTTTAAATAATAGTCCTTTTGAAATTCACTGACTTGTTTTTTTACAAGCTCGCTTATTTCATTTTCTATCTGGAGTACCTTAATTTCTTTTGCCAGAAGTTTATTTATTGATTCAAGTCTCTTATAGGGGTCAAATATTTCTAAGAGAGACTGTTTTTGGTTTGTTTTCAGATAAATATATGACGCAACAACGTCTGCCAGCTTATCTGGATTTTTTATTTCCTTTAATGATATTACTGCGTCCGGTGCTATTTTTGCATAGATTAAAGCATATTCTTCAAAATTGTTCAAGGTGAGGCGGACCATAGCCTCCAGATTATCATCCACCGGAAGGCTGTCATCATAAATATACTCATCCAGGACGACCTCAAAATAGGGGTCATTCTGAGTTATGGATTCAATTTTAGCCCTGTTTATGCCTTCAACCAATACTCTTATATTGTCCCCGGGCATTTTAATCATCTGCTTGATTTTGCAGATAACACCAACTTCATAAAAATCATCTTCCTTTGGGGATTCCATGTCAGCAACTTTTTGCACAGTCAAAAAAATGTCTGAATCCTCGAGCATTGCTTCTTCCAGTGCGTTGATTGACTTTTCCCTTCCTATGTCAAAATGTATCACCGTATTCGGGAATATCCCTATTCCCCTTATGGGAATCAATGGAAGGTTTCTTCTCTCTATTATGTAATTGTTAATCATACTTTCTCCTTTGTGCGCAGGCTTCATATCCTACATATGGGTGCACAGGGAAATTCACTAATTTATTTGATCCTTACGCTGCATAAATTAGGAATTTTGTGCGTTTGACCTACCAGCCATTCCTGCTTCGCTATCGCTTACAGCAATAAGGTTAAGTCATAAAGGTTATTAAAACTGCCTGCTAAGGCAGGCAGTCTATGAAGCATTCTCCTTCTTATCGGAAACAGGCTTCTTTGTTAATACTAATTTCGGCTCGCTGTTGTTTGTGATTGTATCCTTTGTGATAACACACTTTTTAATATCGCTTCTCGAAGGAATTTCATACATAACTTCATTCATTATGTTTTCAAGAATTCCTCTTAATCCTCTTGCACCTGTGTTTATTTCAAGAGCTTTCTCTGCTATTAATTCAAGGGCTTCCTTCTCTATTTCAAGCTCCACATTATCCATTTTAAACAATTCCTTATATTGTTTCAGCAAGGCATTCTTTGGCTCTGTCAAAATTGATATCAAGGCTTTCCTGTCTAATTTCTCCAAAGCTACCACAACCGGGACCCTTCCCACGAACTCAGGAATCATTCCATATTTCAGCAAATCCTGAGACTGAACCTGCTTGAGCAGCTTATCGGTATCCATTGCCGTATTTCCCGAAATGTCAGCGCCAAAACCAATGTTTTTCTTGCCCACTCTTTTCTGTACGATTTTCTCCATGCCGTCAAAAGCTCCTCCAAGTATAAACAATATATTGGTTGTATCTATCTGGATAAATTCCTGATGGGGATGTTTTCTCCCTCCCTGGGGAGGAACATTGGCAACTGTCCCTTCAAGTATCTTGAGAAGCGCCTGCTGAACTCCCTCGCCGCTTACATCCCTCGTTATTGAAGGATTCTCAGACCGTCTTGAAATTTTATCTATTTCATCAATGTATATTATACCCTTTTCTGCTTTTTCCACATCAAAATCTGCAGCCTGCAATAATTTTAGCAATATGTTTTCCACATCTTCTCCGACATATCCTGCTTCAGTCAAGGAGGTGGCATCAGCTATGGCAAAGGGTACATTTAATAATTTTGCCAGTGTCTGTGCCAGATATGTTTTTCCGCTGCCTGTAGGTCCAAGTAAGAGTATGTTGCTTTTTTGTATGTCTACGCCTTCGTCCTTAGCTTTGTAGTTTATTCTTTTATAATGATTGTATACCGCAACAGCCAGGGCCTTTTTTGCATTATCCTGTTGAATTACATACTCATCCAATTTTTCTTTTATTTCTTTAGGCTTTGGCAGTTCTGTAAAATCATATTCTTCAAATATATCAACATCTTCGTCTACGATGTTATGGCACAATTCTATGCATTCATCGCATATATAAACGTCCGGCCCGGCTATCAGTCTTCTTACCTGCTCCTGAGACTTGCCGCAAAACGAGCATTTAACATGTTTTTCATTTACTTTGCCCATTAAAAACACTCCTTATTTTCTTTTAACTATGATATCATCTATTATGCCATAGATTTTAGCTTCCTCCGCAGTCATAAAATTATCCCTGTCTGTGTCCTGTTCAACCTTGGAAATGGGCTGACCGGTTTTTTCGCTGATTATTTTATTTAATGTATCTCTTATCTTTATAATTCTGTCAGCATGTATTTTTATGTCTGAAGCCTGCCCGCTCATTCCACCAAGAGGCTGATGAATCATAATTTCTGAATTAGGAAGAGCAAATCTCTTTCCTTTTTCTCCCGACAGGAGCAGAAATGCCCCCATGCTTGCTGCCATTCCAACGCAAATTGTTGATACATCGGGCTTTACTAACTGCATTGTGTCATAGATTGCCATGCCTGCAGTTATAGACCCTCCCGGTGAATTTATATAAAATTGAATATCCTTATCAGGGTCTTCCGACTCCAAAAATAACATCTGTGCAACTACTAAACTAGCTGTCACATCATTGACTTCATCACTCAGTATTATGATTCTATCTTTTAAAAGTCTTGAATATATATCGTAAGATCTTTCACCTCTGCCGGTTTGTTCGATTACATACGGTACTAATGCCATCTTCTTTCCTCCTATATTATATTCATTATACTTTAATTGTACTTATTTTTCTTAAATTTATCTTAATCTTTATTCCTTGTCTTTTATATGCTCTGCTGCTCCTGCACTTTCAGCCGCTTCCACTGCTGCGTCAGTTTCAGTTTTTTCAGGGGCATCAACAAAAATAGCATTTTCCACAAGCATATCAATAGCTTTTCTTTTTTGAAGGGTTTCTTCAATATAGCTTTTGCTTGACTGCATTAATCCCTCTTTGAATGCTTCAAGTCTTTCTTCTTCAACATTGTATGACTCTGCTATTTTATTCACTTCTTCCTTGAATTCTTCCTCGGAAACAGAAATTTTTTCTTTTTTTATCAATGCTTCCAGTACCAGTTCAGCTTTAACATTGAACTTTGCCTGTTCCCTTGCTCCTTCCTTGTACTGCTTTACGAAATTCTCTATCAGCTCATCGTATTCTTTGCCGTTGAATCCCTGCTGACGGAACTGCTGTTCGTAATTTCTTCCAAGGAGGTCTACTTCTCTCTGGATTAAAACTTCTGGTATTTCCAGTTTTGTATCATTTACTAACTTTGTAACAACATTATTGTCATTGGAAATTTTAACCCTGTCAGCAGCCTTTTTCTCCAATACACTTCTTGTATCTGCCTTAAGTTCTTCAAGCGTGTCAAATTCACTCACATCTTTAGCAAATTCATCATCCGTTTCAGGAAGTTCTTTTACTTTAATTTCATGAATTTTCACATTGAAGACCGCATCCTTGCCCTTTAAATTTTCTGCATGATATTCTACAGGGAATGTTACATTTACTGTGACTTCTTCACCTTTGCTCTTTCCTATCAGCTGGTCCTCAAATCCCGGTATAAATGAATTAGAGCCTATTTCCAGTGTATGGTTTTCGGCTGTGCCCCCTTCGAATTGCTCATCACCCACAAATCCTGCATAATCAATAGTTAAAAAGTCGCCCTTTTGAACAGGTCTGTCATGAGCTTCTACTATTCGTGCATTTTTCTCCTGTACTGACTTTAATTCTCTTTCAACATCTTCGTCTGTTACTTTTATTTCTGTCTTGACTACTTCAATGCCTTTGTATTCCGGAAGCTCAACATCCGGCATCACTTCAACTTCTGCCTTGAATATTAAGTCTTCGCCCTCCTCAAATTTTTCAACATCAATTTTTGGGCTGTCGATTATATCCAGTTCCAGTTCTTTTACAGCAGCAGGATATGCTTCCTGTACTGCTATATCCATAGCATCATCATAAAAAATGCCCTTTCCATATTTTTTTTCGATAATATGTCTCGGAGCTTTTCCTTTTCTGAATCCCTGAACATTTATATTATTCTTTGCTTTTAAATATGCTTTATTCACAGCCTTTTCAAAGTCATCCTGCGATACTGTAAATTCCAAGGTTACAGTATTATTTTCCTTTTTTAGTACTTTTGAACTCATTTTGCCCTCCGCTATCCTTAAGTTTATATGTAATTTTTATTTGATACTAACCAAATTTTAGAATTAACCACTATATTATACCACAAAACATCCTTAAAGCAAGGATTTTTTGTACTCATAGAGCCTGCATTTCATTATTATATTATTGCTGTTTAAATAAATTTGAGTTTTGTTCTTCACAAATTGCATGCCGGCTTTTTTCATAACTTTACCTGATGCTTCATTTCTTATGTCATGAAGAGCACAAATCCTTTCAAATCCTGCTTCCTGTGTCAGATAATTCAGGGTGCAGATTAATACTTCCGTTGCAATTCCTTTATTCCACAGTTTTTTTGCTATTGTGTAACCTATTTCACAATATTTTTTTCTTTTTTTTATGTTCGATACTGTGACAGAACCTATTACTTCATCTGTAACCTTGTCAGCAACAGCCCAGTGGTAGTAATCATTTTTTTTATAAAGACTTATCCACTCAGACAGATACTCTTTTGTTACTTCAATTGACGAATGGACCCTCCAGGCGTTATATCTGGCTGAATCCTCGTCGCTCAGCCAATTGGAATATATGTCATGTGCATCAGACATTTGAAATTTTCTGAGTAAAAATCTTTTTGTTTCCAGCTGAACAGTTCCTGAAAGCACTAATTTTTCCATATATCCTCCGCTATATACTAGTGATATTATAACTTTTATTGGTGTATTTGCATAGCTTTATTTTTATTAGTTGAATAATACCCAAAAAAATAGTATAATAAACAAAAAAAGGAGCTGCATATGGGTGATAATATAGAAATTATAATTGACAATTACAGTGAAGCTGTTAAAACAAATACTGAAGTCAAAGATAAAAAGTTTGTACCCACAATTGAATCTGTCCTTAAAAAGAAACATATACAAATGCCTCAGGAAATATACAATGCCAGCGGTATAAAAGTTTTCGGGAAAAGAATAAAATCATTGATTTATACTACTGATTTAGCAATAATAAAAAACAATAATGCAGACGGAGTTATTGCGGTATACCCCTTTACCCCCCAAATAGCTATTAATCAGGCAATTATTGAGCTGTCTTCCACACCTGTATTCGTAGGTGTAGGAGGAGGTACCACAACAGGACAAAGGTCAATTGACATTGCCTTGAATGCCGAATTAACCGGAGCATACGGGGTAGTATTGAATGCACCAACTAAAAACGAACTTATATCCGAAATGAAAGAGCGTTTGGATATACCGATTATAATTACCATAGTATCTGAAAAAGAGGACTTTGAATCGAGAATAAATGCCGGAATTTCAATTTTCAACGTTTCCGGAGGAGCAAATACAGCAAGAATTGTAAGGCAAATCAGGGAAAAACATCCGAACTTTCCTATAATTGCAACAGGAGGTCCTACACCGGATACAATCCTGGAAACAATACAAGCAGGCGCCAATACAATAACATACACACCCCCTTCAATAGGTGATATTTTCTCTGAAATGATGGAAGTATACAGACATAGAATCATCGATGAATTAGATAAAAAAAATAAATAATAAACTTATAACCCTCCCGATATTTACAGTTTTCGCGGAGGGTTATTTTATTGATTATTTACATTTTTTTAAGTACGTCTCTGTTGTCTTCTATTATGTTATTTATTTCTTTGATTTTATCCTGGAGTCTGGACAATATTTCATCACTGTAATTATATGCCCCTGTCTTCATTTCGTTTGCTCTTTGCTGGGCTTCCTGAATTAATTCATTAGCATAATTTTTAGCTTGTCTTGTAATTTCGCTTTCTTCAATCAAATGCTTCTGCTGTTCTTTTACTTTGATAACCAGCTCATCTGCTTCTGTTTGAGCCTCATTGAGTATTCGCTGCCTCTCCTTGGCAACCCATGAAGCCCTGTTTATTTCATCAGGCAGTTTCAATCTTATTTCGTTAATTACTTCCAACACTTCTTCTTTGTCAACCATAACCTTATTTGATAAGGGAAATTTAGAAGCATCTTCTATAATATCCTCTATCCTTTCCAATAAATTCAAAATATCCATTTTACTTCCTCCCGAGTAATCTATATATATTTTGTACAACATTTTCAGGAACTAAATCTTCGAAACGCCCTCCGTGTTCTGCCACGTCCTTTACCATGCTTGAGCTTAAAAATGAATATTGGGGTGTAGCAACCAGGAAAAAGGTTTCTAATTCTTTGCTTAAATGCTTATTAATGCTTGATATTGACAGCTCATATTCATAGTCAGACACTGCTCTGAGACCTCTCACTATAATACTTATGTCCTTCCTGGCACAATAATCCACAACCAAGCCGCTGGTAAAATCAACCTCTACGTTAGTTAAGCCTTCAACTGCAGCTCTTACCATTTCGCATCTTTCTTCTATGGGAAACCAGTATTTTTTTTCCTGGTTATTAAATACAGTAACTATAACCGTATCAAATTTTTTTGATATCCTTTTGATGATATCAAGATGTCCAACTGTAATGGGATCAAAACTTCCCGTATACAATACTCTCATTAACTCATTTTCCCTCCAAAAGTCTTATTATGCTTATCTTTGTTCTTCCGTATATCTTCTCTTTGTATTCTACCACATCTAAGGCCTCGTTATCAATTACTTTTTCTGATTTTTCACTTTCTATGACAAGAATCCCCCCGTATTTTAAAATACCGTTTTCAATAACAGCATTTAAGATTTTATTGCCTAAGGTAAGCCCATAGGGAGGATCTGCAAAAATATAGTCAAACTTTTCCTTGTTATTTGATAAGTTTATTATCGTCTTTTCATAATCACCTGCTATTATTTTTGCTTTACCGGTAAAATTACACAAATCTAAATTCTTTTTCACATAGTATAAACTTTTTTTTGATATATCTACAAATGTGCAATGCTTTGCACCTCTTGCCAGAAATTCTATACCCATGCTTCCTGAGCCGGCAAATAACTCCAGAACAGTTGAATCTTCATCAATGGAACCTATAATGTTGAAAACCGCTTCTTTGATTTTATCGCCGGTAGGTCTTACCTCTTTTCCTTCAGGGGCATAGAGCCTCTTTCCCTTGTTTGTTCCTGATATAATTCTCATTTTATTTCCTCTTTATCAATGGTATGGGAAACAATACAGTTATGATTAGCCCTGGGGGTAAAAGCAATGTCCCGGATTATGCGTCAATTAAAAACTATGTCATCTTTGAACAATTTCATTATTTCTAATTTTAAGTTAAGGTAGTCATCCCCTTTTAAACCGAGATTTTCAGCTATAAGCTCTTTTGACAAAAGCTGAACCTGCTCAACAGTTTCAACATTATTAACTATACTTTGTAGTTCAAACTTTGATAATCCATGCTGCCTTACACCGAAGAAATCTCCCGGTCCCCTTGTCTTTAAATCTTCTTCCGCTATTACAAAGCCGTTGTTTGTACTCTTTAAAACATTCATACGGTCCTTTGATTTTTTGCTCCTGCTTTCATTTACCAGAATGCAGTAGGACTGATGCATTCCTCTTCCAACCCTGCCCCTGAGCTGATGAAGCTGGGCCAGGCCGAACCTTTCAGCATTCAGAACAAGCATAACGGTTGCATTAGGTACATTTACCCCTACCTCAACAACCGTGGTCGAAATAAGCACATTTATTTTCCCCTTATAAAATTTATTTATAACCTCTTCCTTTTCGCTGCTGGTCATTCTGCCGTGCAAAAGACCTAATTTATAGCTTGAAAAATACGAGGATTTCAATTCTTTAAAAATTTCAACAGCGGAATTTAAGTCTAGATTTTCAGATTCTTCAACCAGGGGCGCTACAATATATGCCTGTCTGCCGCTGTCAGCCTGTTTTTTTATAAAATCATAAGCTTTTTCCTTTTCCTTGCCGCTTATAATCGATGTTATGACCTTTTGCCTTCCGGGAGGCATTTCATCTATCAATGAAATATCCAAATCCCCGTAAATCATAAGAGCCAGTGTTCTTGGAATAGGTGTTGCCGTCATTATGAGAATATGAGGAGCTTTTCCCTTATTTGACAGCCTTGCTCTCTGCCTTACGCCAAAACGGTGCTGCTCGTCTGTAACCACAAGCCCGATATTATTAAATTCCACATTGTCTTCAATAAGTGCATGGGTCCCTACAATAATGTCAATTTCTCCGCTTTTCAGCTTTTGGAGTATTTCTTCTTTGTCCTTTGGCTTCACAGACCCTGTTAACACTTCAATTTTTACATCCAAATCTGCTTTTTCAATAAATTCTTTTATCGTTTCATAATGCTGGAGTGCTAAAATTTCCGTGGGTGCCATCATGGATGACTGATATCCTGAGGCTGCAGCCATAAGCATTGCATAGACAGCCACCACAGTCTTGCCTGAGCCAACGTCTCCCTGTATAAGTCTGTTCATTGTCTTTTGACTTTTCAAGTCTTCTTTTATCTGCGATATGACCTTCAGCTGTGCATTTGTAAGCGTGTATGGTATAGACTTGAGAAGCTTTTCTGAAAGCCCTGTGTTTCTTATTTCTATATGACTTACACCATTTGATAAATTATTCTTAATGTTAAAAAGACCAAGCTGCATTATCAATAATTTTTCAAAGGCGATAGTTCTTTTTGCCAGTGAATATTTCTTGTTGTCGCTTGGAAAATGAAGAGCTTTTACAGCAATTTTCTTTGAGGTAAGCTTGTATTTCTTTATTATTTCTTCAGGCAGAATATTTTTAATTTCATCATAGTATGTTTCTAAAGCAGTTTTTACCAGCTTGGTAATTTCATTGTTTGACAATCCATAAGTAAGACCGTAGACAGGCATAATGTTTCCTGCCTTCCAATCCTTATCCACAGGTTCGATTTCAGGATTTACCGCTTCAAGTTTTCCGTAAGCTGTTTTAATATTACCGAAAATATAGTAGTACTCACCGGCAATAAGCTTATCCTTTAAAAAATCCTGATTGAAAAATGTAAGAGTGATAAAACCCGTATCATCCTTACATATTGCTTTTATTATAGTCATCCCTTTTTTGATTCTTGAATATTTGGGTTTTTCAAAAATCCTGACTTTTAACAGGTATTTGCCCTGTTCACATACTTCGTTTATATTTTTTATTGTTCTTCGATCTTCATATTTAAGAGGAAAATAATTCAGCAGATCTTCCACTGTAAATATGTTTAACTTTTGTAGTTTTAAAGCTCTGGCCGGTCCTACTCCCTTTAAATATTGTATATCTGCATCTAACATATTTCACCATTTATCATACAGCTTCATTTACCGATTGCATATTCAGGGACATTTATCATGCCCTAAGATACCAAATAGGGTTCGAAGGTAAATCCACCGGTTTATTTGTCAGGGCATCTCGCAGTCTCGCTGCACAATCTTGTTTGCTCCTTGCGTCGCACAAAATTGGCGCTCGTTGCGAATGACTTACCGCTATTTTTTCTGCGCTTAGGCTTGAAAAAATAGGGTT
>JAGOIH010000006.1:33755-42596 GCA_017995755.1 Sedimentibacter sp.
TATTTGTCAGGGCATCTCGCAGTCTCGCTGCACAATCTTGTTTGCTCCTTGCGTCGCACAAAATTGGCGCTCGTTGCGAATGACTTACCGCTATTTTTTCTGCGCTTAGGCTTGAAAAAATAGGGTTAGGGCATCTTATTCCACTGACACTATATAGTAATAAAGGGGCTGACCTCCGTATATTATTTCAATGTCACAGTCTTCTGCAACCTCTTCAACTCTTGATTTAATACCTTCTGCGGTTCTTTTGTCAACATCTGCTCCATAGAATAAGGTTACCAAAAAACTGTCTTCATCAACCATTTTACTTATCAGTTCAACTGCCTGGTCTTCAGGATTTTCTCCTTGGTTTACAATATCACCGTCATATAGGGCAATAATTTGGTCTTTTTTGATTTCTAAGTCATTAAACACAGTATCCCTTATGGCATAAGTTACAAGCCCGGTTTTAACTTCCTTTGCTGCCTGTGTCATTGCTTTTATATTATCTTCCACGCTATTTTCTTCCTTAAACGCAATAAGGGCTGTTATTCCTTGAGGTATAGTCTTGCTGGGAACCACATGGATATCTTTGTCGGAAATCTCCCTTGCCTGCGTTGCCGCCAATATAATATTTGAATTATTCGGCAGTATTATTATGTGGTCTGCATTGATTTGATTTGCTGCCTCCAATATGTCTTCCGTACTGGGATTCATTGTCTGGCCTCCTGACAAAAACACATCCACATTTAAGTCAGTAAAGACTTTTTTTAATCCTTCCCCCATACCTATGGAAACAAATCCGTATTTCTTTCTTTTCTGATTGTTTTTATTGATTTTATTGTTTTCTTTTTGTCTTTCCCTGAATTGTTCCCTCATATTGTCTATTTTTATATCAGTAAGCTCACCGAATTTAACTGCTATTGCCAATATTTGACCTGGGTTGTTTGTATGAAGGTGTGTTTTTATTATGTTTTCATTTCCCACACAAACTATGGAATCACCCTTGTCATGAATTCTGCTTAAAAATTCTTCTGCTGTCCTTAATGGGTTTTTTATTATAAATTCAGTGCAATATATATATATTATTTCATCCTCGCTTGTGAATTCATCAAGCTCAACCGCTGTATCTATCACGACCTGCTCCCCTATCTCCTGTTTTATTTCTACTCCTTTTAATGCTGCAAGAGCCCCTTCCATAAGGAAGATAAGCCCTTTTCCTCCTGCATCCACCACATCTGCCTGCTTTAAAACCTTAAGCATTTCAGGAGTCCGGTTTAAAGTATCCTTTGCCTGATCAATGAGACTTTCAATAAAAGCTATAACATCTTCGAATTCTTCATATGTTGCCATTGCTTTTTCTGCAGTTTCCCTAGCTACCGTAAGCATTGTTCCTTCAACAGGTCTCATGACTGCCTTGTAAGCAGTATCTGATGCTGATTTCAAGGATTCTGCGATTATTTTACAATCAATCAAATTAGCTTCCTTAAGTCCTTTTGCAATTCCTCTGAAAAGCTGTGACAGGATTACACCTGAATTTCCTCTTGCCCCCATAAGGGACCCGTTGGCTGCAGCACTTGAAATGGCTGTAATCGTGCTTTCCTGAAGGTTGTTAATTTCCTTGATTGCTGACTGTACCGTAAGGTTCATATTAGTACCCGTATCTCCGTCAGGAACAGGAAATACGTTTAGTGAATCCACAATAGTTTTATTGTTTTCAAGGTTAACGGCAGAGCCCAAAAGCATTCTTTTAAATTTAACATTGTCTATGTACTTTATTATCATTCTAGCCTCCCGGTTACTTTTGCACCCTAACACCTTGTACAAAAATATTTACATTTTCCACAGATACTCCTGAAAAGGTTTCAACGGTGTATTTGATTCTGGAAATTACATTTTCTGCAACAACTGATATTTTAACTCCATATTGCAGTACTATATATAAATCTATATTGATTTTATCATCTTCTGCTGATGAAACTTTTATCCCTTTTGTTATATGTTCCCTTTTCAACAACTCAAAAAAACCCTGAGTTGCATTTCTGGAAGCCATACCCACAACACCGTAGCATTCCATTGCAGCTAAACCTGCAACTGTAGCCAAGGCTTGATCATCAATAACTATACTTCCATTTTCATTAATCATCTTTACTGACATTTTTACCTCCTGTTTTAATTTATTATTTAATTTATTATAACCTCTTTGCCATGAATTTACAAATAATATGCTAACCTGCCATTTGGACATTTTTATTTCCCAAGACACCAAATCGGGTTCACAGGTATATTCGCCAATTAATCAGCTGCTAACGCCGCACAAATTGCAAATATTATGTGTTTGCCTACCGCTATTTTTCTATCCCTCCGGCCGAAAAAAAGGGTTAGGACATCTTCAATTATACTAAGTAAAAATTAATATTGCAATATATAATTTTTAATGTTAGAATAATGAAGTTAAAATAAAAGACTGTATATTATGGTATATATGGGAGGTGGAATTATGGCAAAGTATTGTGAAATATGCGGGAAGGGAACTATATCAGGACATAGCATTACGCATTCCGATAGAAAAATAAACAGAACATGGAAACCTAACGTAAAAACAATCACAGTTGAAGAAAACGGCAAAACTTCAAAAAAAACAGTTTGTACAAGATGTATAAGAGCAGGAAAAGTACAACGTGCTATTTAGGCACATCTATCATTAAAATAGTGGCAAAAGCCATTATTTTTTTGTGTCCCTCTCAAAACGGAACATTCCTTTATTTGTTCTCCCGCTAAGATTATCTGTCATAGAGGTATGTCCCTTGTCTTACAACAACCTGAACAAGGTGATTCCTAATATAATCAAGAGTAATCCAAGAACAAACATCCATATCTTAACAGGCAGAATCTGAACTATGATGATTGCTCCTATTATTGCAATCAAGAGACCCAGTATTTCTGTGAATTTGAAAAATGGCGGTCTGTTTCCCGGACTGCACTTCTTTTTTTGCTTAAAGTAATTCATTATGTCCCCCTTAGAAATTTAAATCTCACTATTAATACATTCTATTCAGGTAGCAAAAAAAAATACAAAGAAATTTTCTTTGCATCTTTCTTATTGCTATCACAGTATCCTTAGAAAAATGATAAAAATGTTCGCTCGCACTTTTGTCATTTTTCCGAGTTAGAATTCTGCATTTTTAGGAGTTCTGGGGAATGGTATTACATCTCTTATGTTGCTTATACCCGTCAAATACATTATCAGTCTTTCAAAGCCCAGACCGTATCCTGCGTGTTTTACACCGCCGTACTTTCTTAATTCCAGGTACCACCACATATTATCCTTGTTGATTCCAACTTCATCCATACGCCTTTCAAGGTATTCCAGTCTTTCTTCCCTTTGGCTGCCGCCGATTAATTCTCCTATTCCGGGAACCAGCAGGTCCATTGCCGCTACGGTTTTATTGTCTTCGTTCATTCTCATATAAAATGCCTTGATTTCCTTGGGATAATCAACTGCAAATACAGGACGTTTAAATATTTTTTCCGACAGGTATCTTTCATGCTCTGTCTGAATATCTGTCCCCCATTTAACCGGATATTCAAAGTTGTCATTGTTTTTCATGAGAATATCCACAGCATCTGTATATGTTATCCTGCCAAACTCCGAATTCACAACATTGTAGAGTTTATCCAAAAGCCCCTTTTCCACAAAACTGTTGAAAAACTCCATTTCTTCCCTGGCATTTTCCAGAACGTAATTTACTACATATTTCACCATATCCTCTGCCAGATCCATATTGTCATTTATATCGGCAAAAGCAATTTCAGGCTCTATCATCCAAAATTCCGAAGCATGTCTTGCAGTATTTGAATTTTCAGCTCTGAATGTAGGTCCGAAGGTGTAGGTTTTCTTAAATGCAAGTGCAAATATTTCAGCCTCCAACTGTCCGCTGACGGTAAGAAATGAGGACCTGCCGAAAAAGTCTTTTGAGTAGTCAATCTTCCCATCAACCTTTTCAATATTTTCTAAATTTAGTGTGGTTACTTTGAACAATTCACCTGCACCTTCTGCATCTGAAGCAGTTATAATAGGCGGATGTGCATAGATAAATCCTCTTTCAGTAAAAAATTTATGAATGGCATAAGCAGCCAGGCTCCTTACCCGAAAAACCGCTGAAAATGTGTTGGTGCGGGGTCTTAAATGTGCAATTGTCCTTAAATATTCCATTGAATGGCGTTTCTTCTGCAAAGGATAGCTTGGGTCTGATGGTGCTTCCGAAACTATTTCAACTGCTTTTATTTCAAATGGCTGCTTTGCTTCGGGCGTTAAAACCAGGTCGCCTTTTACCCTGATGGCGCTGCCTGTTGAATATTTTTTGACCTCTTCGAAATTGCTTAAATTGTTTTCAAAAACAATCTGAACATTTTTTTGAAATGTTCCGTCATTTAATTCTATAAACCCAAAATTCTTGGAATCTCTTATGGTTCTTATCCAGCCCTCTATCTGGACTTCCCTATAACTTTCCGGAGATAGAAATATATCTCTTGCATCTGTTGTTTTCATGTGTCCTCCTGCTAATCCTTTGATATAAATACAATAGCCTTCCCTTTTCTTAAGGTTATTCTTCCCTTACTGTCTTTTATTTGATTGCTGATACAAAGAGTAGAGCCTCTTTGTACATTGACATTGTTTAGATTATATTTGAATCCTTCCAGACTAAGCCCCTCTAAATCTGTAAGAGGGATTATGGATATGTAATAACCTTCCTTGTAATCTATGAGTAAGTGTCCTTTGTCTGAAATAAATTTCATTTCATTATTGTTGTCAATTATGACAATATTTACACCTTCTCTGTAATATTTCTCCATGAGAAGAAGGTTGCCGAATGTATGGTCTAATCTTGTGCCGGATGCTCCTATGAGTATTATACTTTTGAATCCCTTGGAAACTGCCAGTTGAACAGCTAATTCCGTGTCCGTAAAGTCTTTTTCAGGAGGGAATTTTTCAAGGGCTATCTTTTTTGCATATTCGTCAAGAACGTCAGGAGCTGTGGAATCAAAATCCCCTATGGCAATATCAGGAGTTATTCCGTAATTCCCTGCTTTTTCGAGCCCTCCGTCCGCACATATAACATAATCGTACTTTATATTTTTAATAATGCTTGCTTCGGTTTCCTGTCCGTTACCTATTATCAGTGCTGTTTTCATACATAATTTCCTTGAATTTTCTGGTTTCTGATATAACATCATCAGCATGGTAAATTGCAGAGCCGGCAACTATAACATTTGCGCCCCAGTTTAAAACCTCTTTTAAATTTGAGGAATTCACTCCTCCGTCTATTTCAATGTCAATATCCAATTTGTGTTCATCTATTAACCTTTTAAGGTCATAAAATTTATACTTGACATTTTTAATGAGGCTTTGGCCTCCAAAACCGGGATTCACGCTCATAAGCAAAACCATATCCACATCCCTTATGATTTCCCTTAGAGTATCTACGGGTGTGGCAGGATTCAATGATACCCCCGCTTTTAAGCCGTATGATTTTATTCTTTGGATGGTTCTGTGAAGATGGATGCAGGCTTCCTGGTGGACGGTAATTATGTCTGCTCCTGCCTTGTAAAAATCCCCTGCGAAATCATCCGGATTTTCAATCATCAGGTGGACATCAAATATAAGTTCTGTTGTTTTTCTTAAACTTTCAACAACTGCCGGTCCTATTGTAATGTTGGGAACGAAATGCCCGTCCATTACATCAATATGGATGTAATCTGCTCCTCCTTCTTCCACAAGCCTTACAGCTTCCCCTAAATTAGAAAAGTCGGCAGATAATATTGAAGGGGCTAATTTATACTTCATCTTCTCCTCCTTAATAAGGCTTATTTTCCTTTATTTGCTCCAAAAGTTTAATATAGTTATTATACCTTACTTCACTGATTAAATCATCAGTTAAAGCCTTTTTTACTGCGCAGCCCGGCTCCTTGTAATGAAGACAGTCCAAAAATTTACATCCTTCATCATATTTCACTATTTCGGGATAATAATTTTTTAGAGTGTATTCATCAATTCCCTCCAGTTCAAAAGAGCTGAAACCCGGTGTGTCAACTGCATATCCCCCAAAGCTTAATTTGAAAATTTCAGCATGTCTTGTGGTATGCCTTCCTCTTTTTAATTTTTCACTGATTTCTCCGGTTTCCAAATAAAAACCCGGCTCTATGGCATTCATCAGGGATGATTTTCCCACTCCCGAAGGTCCTGAAAACACATTCAATTTGTTCTTAAGTATGTTTTTCAGCTCTTGCAGGGAATCCGCATTATACTTGCTGGTAAAAATTATTTTGTAACCTGTATTCTTAAATGTGCCAAGTATATATTCCTTTTGGCCTTCTTTTGCTAAATCCATCTTATTTATGCAGATTACAGGGTCTAAATTGTTTGACTTTGCGGCAATCAAAAGTTTATCCAAAAGTAAAAAACTCGGTTCAGGGTTAATAACAGAGAAAATTATCACAAGCTGCTGGGCATTGGCAACAGGAGGTCTTTTGATTTCACTTTTTCTCTCCATAATTTCTTCAATATAGCCTGCATCTTTGTCCTCTTCCGTAATTCTGACAAGGACTTTATCACCTGCCAAAGGTTTGATATTCTTAAGCCTGAACAAGCCTCTTGCTCTGCATTCAATTGTCCTGCTTCCTATATCAACATAATAATTTCCCCCAACGCCCTTTATTATGATTCCCTCAATCATTAAAACTCCTTTTTATCAAAATTTAATCTCAACTCTGTCATATAGTTCATTGTCAATATATATTTCATAAATTCCTGTTCCGGTCCCTTTAACATTTACTATTATAGAACCTTCGGAAGTGCCTACCTCCTCTGAGTATACAACCTCCCGCCCGTCCAGGGCAATTCTTTGGATAACAATTGAAACCTTATCCCTGTCTTGGGGAAGAGATATGGCAAGCGGAAATACTCCTTCCTCCGGTATAGGTTCGACAGGTTCTTCGGTTTTAGGCTTTCCTGTGCTTACAGTAAGCCATATTGATGTACCCTGTTCCACATCATCACCTGCCGGGACGCTTTGTCTCATAACCAGGCCTTCAGGTATTTCCTCGCTGGTCTCTTCATTTACCTGCCCTACAGCAAGGCCGTGCTGGACAATCGAAAGCTGAGCGGTTTCCAAATTTAAATTTAATACATTTGGCATTTTCACATATATTATTTTCGGGCCTATGCTTATAACATAGTTTACCTTATCATTTTCTTTTGCTGGTGTATTTGCAGCCGGGTACTGTTCAATAATCTGTCCGGCCAGGAAAGTGTCAGAATTTTTTTCTGTTGCTTCTCCTTCCAAAAGTCCTTCCTCCCCAAGGATGATTCCTGCTTCAATGGCATACCTGCCCACTAAATTGGGAACAAGTATTTCTTTTTCCCCAATGCTGATAACAACTTCTACGGGATAGTTTTCCTTTACCTTTGAACCTTCAGCAACACTTTGTTCCATTACACGGCCTTCATCGTATTCATTAGAATATTCTCTCTTTGATACCTTGAAAGCCAAACCTAAATCTTCTATGAGCCCTTTTGCTTCCTCTTCACTTCTTCCCAACAAGTCGGGAACCGGAACTTCCGGCACGTACAAGAATGACCTGAATACAATTATTCCTCCTATTACGGCAATAACCAGAGCGCTTATTATTGCTGCTATGGTAATTTTTTTGCTGTTATTGTTCTTTTCATCTTTTTCGTCTTCTTCCTCTCCGCTAAAAAAGCTTTTAAAAGCACTGTTTGAATTCTCATCAATCAAATCTATATTTATTACATTTTCTTCCACATCAGTAAGAGCAGGAATTTCAATAGTAGGAGAATCGATTATTTCAATCTCGTCATCCTTTTCAGGTTCATTGTTTCCATTTAATGCATTCAGTTTTTTCAGAAGTTCATCCGTGCTTTGGAATCTGAAGCTCTGATGTTTTTCCAGGCATTTCATAATAATATCTTCGAAATTTTTGGATATTTTAATATTTTTGCCTTTTTTAGAAGGCGGGACAGGTTTTTCCTGAATCTGCTTCATGGCAACAGAAATATGATTGTCTGCATCGAAAGGAAGAGCTCCAGTTATCATCTCATACATTACAATACCCAGTGAGTAAATATCAGACTTTTCATCTACATATCCTCCTCTTGCCTGCTCGGGCGAAAAATAATGGACAGACCCTATAACATTGGATGTGTTGTTGATGGTAGAACTTGTTGAGGCTCTTGCAATACCGAAATCAGTTACTTTTGCTGTTCCGTCCCCTGTAATAAGTATATTGTGGGGTTTGATGTCCCTGTGTACTATATTGTTTATGTGAGCATGTTTCAAAGCTTCTGCTACCTGTATTGAAATTTTAACGGTTTCCTGCTCACTGAGTCTGGTCTTTCTCTTAATATAGTTTTTTAATGTTTCCCCCTTCACATATTCCATTACAATATAATATATATCATCTTCAATTCCAGTGTCGTAAATATTAACAATATTTGGATGAGTGAGACTTGCCGCTGACAGGGATTCCTGCTTGAATTTAGCTACAAATTCAGAATCTTGAGTTAATTCATCCCTCAAAACCTTAATTGCAACAAAGCGGTTCAATACATTGCACTTTGCTTTGTATACATTTGACATGCCCCCGCCGCCAATCTTTTCAATTATTTCGTACCTGTTTCCTAGTATTCTACCTATCATAAGTTTCACCTCTAATTATATTATCAACAATAATTATGGTAATATTATCAGTTCCCCCATTATCGTTTGCTTGTTTAATCAATTTCTGCACGCTTTCAGACGTGCCGTATTCTTTTATAATTTCCAGCATTCTGTCATCGGA
>JAGOIH010000061.1 GCA_017995755.1 Sedimentibacter sp.
GTCTTTACACCAATCTTCCAGTGCATCGATCGCATCGCTGATAATTCCCATTATTCATCACCTCCAATCGTGGGAGTGACTAAAGGTCTGTCATATTTGACAAGCTGCCGAAGCTCCAGTTTGGAGGGCAGAAGGTCACGGCAGAAATAAGCAGAGCCGAAGTGATTGCCCTTAGTGGTACATTCCATGTTCTGCCGTGTATGGTAGTCCACACGCCCGTCAAAGGAGAGCATCTGAATTTCGTTGTTGAAAATCTTATATCTCGCCTTGCCTTGAATACTGTTCACGGGCAGGAGCAGAGCGAAGGGCTTCTGAAAAGAAAAAGCTCTTTTTAAGACTTCATTCTTTTTGCTGAATGGGGGATTGGACACAAGAATGTCCCAATATTCGGGTTCATACCTGAAAAAGTCCTGTCCCTCCTTCAAGCTGCTTCGCTCCACTTCATAGCCTTTTTCCGAAAGAAACTGATAGAAAGCACTCCATTCCTCATCGAACGGACACCATATCTTCTTATCTTTCGGAAGAAACTCCAGTAACGGTTCTACCGCATAAAATGGTGTGTAGACCTCATCTCCTGCACTTGTTCGGTTAGCTGTCAGATAACCGATGTTTATTCCCATTCTGTCTTATCGCTCATACCCACCACAACCCACCGCTGAGCGACCTTTCATAATTCTATTGGAACGGCATTATTTATATAGCGTTCAGCCGAGGTTTACGCTTGTCTCTTTTCTTGATTAGCCGTGTGTCAGATTACACTGCACCCGTCATCATACCCTCAAGTACGGGAACGAGAATGATAGCAAGCAGGATCAGACCAAGACCAGCCATAAGCTGCTTCATGCCCTGAGACTTAGGACAGTAGGCATAAAGAAGTTTTCAGACAAACATTGTAAGACGGGTACAGCAAGCTAATAAATTACCGAAAGGGTGCTTACAATGATTGATATGATTTACAACCTCCGTGTGGGTGATATTAACTCCAACAAGGTTTCTGACGAGTTTAACAAGCTCTGCATACCGTTTGAAAAGTCGCTGAGTGAGGATAAGATTGATGTATTCCACAAGATACTTGACTGCGTGAGCGATACCGCCGCTGCTGAGATGAGGGCAGCTTACAAAGTCGGTTTCAAGGACGGAGTGACTCTGATGAGAGAAGTTCAGAAATAAGCTGTTTCGCTTTCATAATGCCTCACGCTGTATAAATGGCGTGGGGCAATATAAAGCAAAATTATCTTGATATATTTCAAGAATTGCTTGACAAAAGCCCTGCTATGATGTATAATTATAGTAGGTATGTTTGAGAATGTGGAAGGAGAATTTAAATGCAGGTAAGTTATAATAAACTTTGGAAACTCCTGATTGATAAGAATATAAACAAAACTCAGCTCCATGAAACAGCTAAGGTAAGTACAAACGCTGTTGCTAAATTAGGAAGGAATGAGTCTGTATCATTGGAAACACTTTCCAAAATATGCAAAGCTCTTAATTGTGAAATCGGTGACATTGTTGAGTTCACAAATCCTTCTGAAGAATGAGGTGCGTTTATGTCGAAAATTAATGAGTTTTTAATTCTTGATTTGTTTTGTGGTGCAGGCGGTTTTTCGTATGGTATGCATCGCAACCCACACTTCAAAACTGTTGTAGCTTTAGATTTTAATGATAAAGCGGCAAACACATTCAAGATGAATATGCCTGATGCAGATGTCATTACTGGTGATATTACCGATGCTGATACAAAAAATACAATTATAAAGAAGTCTATTGATAAGAAAGTGAACATGATAATCGGCGGACCTCCTTGTCAAGGTTTTTCGATGAAGGGAAAGAAGTTAGGCTTAAACGATCCTCGAAATTACTTATTCTTGGAATATCTTCGCATTGTTGAAGCTATTTCCCCAGAAGTGTTTATTATTGAGAATGTGAAAAGTTTGCTTTCAACTGCTGGTGGTTGGTTTAAGGACGAGATTTTATCTTATGTAAGAAAGCTCGGATATGAAGTCGATTACGGAATATTAAACGCTAAAAATTTTGGCGTACCACAAGGAAGAGAGAGAGCTATCTTTATCTGTTCAAAGAAAAAAGGCGTTTGCCTGCCAGTTGGAAATGATAAGATCGTTACCGTGAGAGATGCTATTTCTGATTTGGCTTACCTTAATTCAGGCGAAGGAGCTTTTGAGTTGGAATATACTACGAAAGCAGTTACCGATTATCAGCGTGAAATGCGCAAAGGTAGCTCTAAGCTCTATAACCATAAGGCATCAAATCATTCTGAGGTAGCTATTAACAAGTTGAAAATGATTCCACCCGAAAAAGGCAAAGAATATCTACCTGACGATTTACTTGGCAAGCAGAAATTCAATACCACTTGGGGCAGACTGACATGGGATACTGTATCTCCAACAATAGATACAAGGTTTGATACACCTTCCAATGGTACTAACTCACACCCTGTTTTACATAGAGCTATTACGCCTCGTGAGGCTGCAAGATTACAGAGCTTTGATGACCGCTTTGTTTTCTATGGAAGTAAGTTTTACATTCGTAATCAGATCGGCAATGCTGTTCCGCCGTTGATGGCAGAAGCTATTGCTAATTCAATTTGGGAGTCTTATAATGAATAACAATTTGTTTGATATTGCTTTTTCCGAGTCAAGCAATAGTTATGAATCTTCTCTTGATGATGGGTTCAAAAAAGATCATGGGATTTTCTATACAGACTTGGAATTAGCTGATTCTATGGTGAAGTTTTTAAAAATACCTAAAAAATCCCGTCTTATAGACCCTTGCTGTGGTACGGGTAGCTTTATACATACTCTTTCGCAAAATGGCTGTAACGATGTTGTTGGATGTGATTTTGATTATGATACGGTTGAAACCTGCAAACGGCTTACAGGAGTAAATAAAATCTACCAAATTGATACTCTTGGCAAAACTGGTTATGAAGTGCTTAGAAAAATTGGCTCAGATCCTTTTGATTATGTAATAGGCAATCCCCCGTATGCTCCAATTGGTAAGAATGTATCTCTTAATGGGGATACTGCTTTTTTAAGCAAGGTAAATGCTTCGGGAAGTAATCTGTTCATAGCAGCTTTATATCGTTCTTTTGAACTTTGCAAGGAAAAGGGATACATTTCTTTTATCATTCCTAAGAATTTGTTGCACATATCTTCTTATAAGGAGATACGAAAAACTCTTTTGAAAGAAAAGCGTATCGTTTCTATTGTTGAATTAGGCATTCACTTCAAAACCGTTAGAGGTGAGCAAGTTATCCTTACTTTACAGAACAGCTATAAAAAAGGCAATAAGATTAAATTCTACACATATAGCAAGGGCAAAATTGAGTTTCTGAGTGAAGTTTCACAGAGTTATTATAAAGATGAGATAATAGTATTTACAGGTAATGATGAAGTGCCGATTTATGATATGCTCCGTGAGCAGTATGGTACATTACAGTCCGTATGCTCTGATACTATAAGACGTGGACACGATACCTCAAGTGAAGCGCTTAGAGGTAAACAGATTAGGAAATTTGGTTTTAAGGATAGAGCATTACCCCATGTTGGTACTCAAATTTTCATTCAGAACATTTTTAGTGCCGAGGCAGGTATCACTGCAAGCTATGCAGGTGATCTTAAGCCTTCTGAAACTATTACTGTCGTTAAGCTTGATGACGAAAAAATGTGTAAATATGTTCTTGGTTTACTACATTCTCGTTTATGCAACTATTTCCTTATCAGATTCGGATTTAATAACTCACGCTTAACAATACATACTGATGCAAAATATCTTAATAAGATACCTATTGTCATTGATCATTCAGGTATGTATAATCAGCTTATTGATTTGGTAGTTAAGATTGAAAATACGCCTTATATGTCAAGTGTATGGTTCACTCTTAATGAGCAACTCAATGAACTTGTATATAAAATATATAGCTTAGATCAGCATAGCATTAGCTATATCGAAAAGGAAATGAAGAAAATTAGTGCCGCTAAATGGTACGGCGTTTGAAAGGAGTATAGTTATGTACGATGATTTGTTGGCTTTTCTTGCTACGGAAAGATGCTTTATTGAAGCTGAAGCTCGACCTGATAAAATGATGCGATTTTTAAACGAATATAATAATGCATATGGTGAATCTCTAACGCTGCAATCCAACGGACTCATTGTACTGCAGCCAGATGCCGACAAATGGGCAGTTGAATTGAGATTATATGTAAATAACTGTCCGGATACTATTAGAACACAGTATGGTTTTGGCGGTAATCGTGCATATAGACCTGAGTATTCTTATCGAATGAATAATAATACTGTAATCAAGCAACTGTTTAAAATGGGTTATCGTATAGGTTTGAATTAATAATGTTTTTTGTTGATGAGGTGATTAATATGACGTTACGAGAACTGATGAGTATGCGCGGCTTTCGCTATAGATCCATCTTTGGTGGTAGAGCAGCGGATATTTATTTTGATTCACCTGAGAGAGTATTTCTTGCTTTGGGTTATATTGTTAGCCATTGTAGAAGATTTGAATTTGAGATTCCTGAAAATGATCCTCAAACCTATAAATCATATCCAATTGCTAATGGACGGACATCTGGTGGACACACTATGAAACAAGCAAGCCAATATAGGATTTACTTTGATACAATCAATAATATGCCAGATGAATTATATGATCGGCTACAAAACGATAACAATCGCAGAATTACCGGAAGTCTTTTTGTTGAAGCGTGTTATCATCTTGGGTTTGTTGCTGGTGTAGGTCAGGATTATAGGAACATTGAGATGAATATAAGAAGTATGATAAGAACACCATCAGAAGAAGATGCCTTTGAATATGGATTGGATTTATGATGAAGGAAGTGTACTATGAATAGTGAAATGGCATATATGCTCGGTATGATTTGTGGCAACGGACAGATTCAACGAGGTACAAGTGAAACTACTATTTCTGTTGAAATTCCCCATAAGAAGTTGCAGACCGAGGATATGAATGATGTTACAATATATGTAAAAGCAAGTTTGACAGATATAAGAGGAGTTTTGGAGCCGCTGATTGGTTCGGGTATCTCCTTTATTCAGAACAAGACTGTAACCGTACTATCTTTCTCCAAGCCAAACTCAGATTACCTTATTCGTGAAATCTTGCGATTTACTGGTTCAGCGGTATCTCACGAGAATATGAGAATACATGAAGATGTGTTTTCTTTCTCAACAAGCGATAAAAAGCAGTTCCTAAGAGGTTTTTGTGATGTTACAGGATATATCCGGCGTAGCAATTACTTCATAGATAATTACAAACATAGAGTATATATCGAAATACCTCAGAACTGGTTTATGGTTGTCGATATATGCAATCTGTTAAAATCTATTGATATACCTGTTCAGAATATTGACTGGGGTCACCCAAACATGAGAGATGGAAACCTCAAGAAGTATAATGAGGGGAAACCGCTGTTTTGGAAGAAAGAACATCAGATAAAAATTTTCGCCAATGAGTTTCTTCCCATAGGATTTGGAGTAATTCATAAGAACAAAGCTCTTACAGAGTTTGCTAAGGAGCTGGTTGAAGGATTTAAAAGAAACGGCGTAGATGCAACTGATATAACACATCGTTTCTATTGGGATTTTGACGGCAAGAGAAAGGTCAAGCCACCTCACCCCAGCGAAAATGATCTGTTTATTCCTGCTGAAATAAGAGGAAAGCACTATGATTCATGGAAGGATATTGCAGGAGATTTAGGATATGGTAAATAATCACAATGTAAAAAAGGAAGAGGAATTATACGAACCTATGAGATTATGGTTGCACGAATATCTCACAAGCAAGTACAAGACCTCGGAGATAATAACGGTAGATGCTCATAGTGAAAGGCTCGACAAAGTACTTAACAAATACGATATTGTTAATGATACCGCAACGGGCGTTGATATTCAGATAGATGTACTCGGAATAGTAAAAAACAAGAAGAATAATTCTGTTAAACTTTTCTTTATTGAAGCTAAGAAAACAAGCCTTACTCTTAGGGATTTAGGTCAATTATGGGCGTATTGCAGACTAATTGACCCAGATGAAGCGTTTTTACTTACCTCGGCTGACCTCGGCAGCCTTAATAAACTGCTGAACACCTTTAAGCGTGAGGATCTGCTTGATTTTGGTGACGGTAAAAGGATAAAGAAGATGAAGGTGGCAGTATGGAATTTAAGTACTTCATCACCTGAGATGTCAACTATGATTCCTAAAATGTAATAAGGAGTTTGTATGTCAGCAAAAATTGTAAAAATCCGCTTAATCAATTACAAAAGGTTTCGTGACTTTACTATTAAGCCAAATGAAAGAATTAATATTCTTATTGGCGATAATGAGGTTGGAAAGAGCAGTATACTTAATGCAATTGATTTGGTAGCAAGTGGAAATGTTAGACGAATTGAGTCAATTGGGATTGATAATTTATTAAACATTGATTCTGTTAAAGCCTTTAATGCAGGAGATAGGATTTTTGAAAAATTGCCTATATTGAAAATTGAATTATATTTGTCTGGTGATTTCGACTGCTCCATGAACGGCAAAAATAATAGCGATAATACCGTTTGTGATGGTATACGACTTATTTGCGAACCTAACCTTGATTACTATTCAGAGATAAATTCAATTCTCAAATCAAATAGTGAGTATTTTCCGTATGATTATTACTCTATACGATTCTCAACATTTGCTGACGAGGGATATACAGGATATAGGAAGAAATTACGCAGTATCATTATTGATAGTACAACAATGAGTTCAGAATATGCGACAGATGATTTTATCAGAAGAATGTATAGGCGTTATACTGAGGACGATGCAAAGGAAAGGGCTAATCATAAGAGTTGCTATCGGCAAATGCGACTAAAATATCAAGTTGAAGGGTTAGAAGGCTTAAATTCTCGTGTACCGAAGGATAAGCAGTATTCCTTCGGACTTAAAAGCGGTTCAGCTATGGAACTTGAATCAGATCTTATGATTTATGAAAATGAAATTGGCATAGATAATAAAGGAACTGGTCGCCAAGTGCTTGTAAAAACAGACTTTGCGTTGGAACGATCAGGTGATAATATTGATGTTATTTTGATTGAAGAACCTGAAAACCATCTAAGTTTTGTTAATTTACGCAAATTGATACAGCGTGTTACTGATACTAAAAGCGGTCAATTATTTATTACTACCCATAACAGTATGATAAGTACTCGGCTTGAACTACAAAATCTTTTAATCATGCACAAGGAAAGCACAAATGAACCAGTAATGCTAAAAAACATTAGTGAAGAAACAGCTAAATACTTCATGAAAGCCCCACCTGCAAGCATAGTAGAATTTGTGCTTTCAACTAAAACGCTATTAGTTGAAGGCCCCTCCGAGTATATGTTGCTTGATAAGTTTTATAGAAGTCACATAGGTAATTCTCCAGAAAAAGATGGAGTGCATATTATTGATGTTAGGGGATTAAGCTTTAAAAGATACCTTGAAATTGCCAAAATGACTGGTGCTAAAGTTGCAGTTTTAACTGACAACGATAGTGACGCTGATACTAATTGCAAACAAAAGTATATCGAATTTTCATCTGATTCAAATATTGAGATTTTCTATGAACCTAATAATAGCAAGCGAACATTTGAAGTCGTAATTTATAGTGATAATACCTCTTTGTGTAATAGCTTGTTCGGTAACGATGCACAAAAATTTATGCTACACAATAAGACTGAGGCAGCGTATACTTTGCTATCACAAAGTAGTGTTATTACCATACCTGATTATATGAAAAGAGCGATTGAATGGATAAGAGGGTGATTTTTGCAGTTGCAGGCTCTGGAAAGACAACCTATATTATAAATTCATTAAAAAAAGATGAACGAGTGCTTATTGTTACATATACACTTGGAAATTATAATAATCTCCTAAACAAAATAGCTAATATGTTTAATGGAGAACTTCCAGCCAACATTGAAGTAATGACATATTTTACTTTTCTGTACCGTTTCTGCTATAAACCTTTTTTGGCTGACGAGATTAAAGCTAAAGGTATCACCTACGAAAGAAATACCAACAAGTATATTGGTCAAGACAAAATACAATACTATCTTTCAAATGGAAGATATATTTATAGCAATAGGTTATCACTTCTTATTGAAAAATGCAAATACCTTCCAGAAGTTAAGCAACGATTAGAAAAATACTTTGATAGATTTATTATTGATGAAGTGCAAGATATTGCTGGACGAGATTTTAATTTTCTCGAAGAGCTAATGACTACCAATATTAGTATGCTTTTTGTAGGAGATTTCTATCAACACACATATGATACAAGTACCGATGGCAATACTAATAAAAACCTCTTTAGTGATCAAGCAAAATATATCCAACGATTTATTGATAAAGGATTTATATGTGATAGAACAACTTTAACCAAAAGTTGGCGATGTAGCGAGGGTATATGTAAATTTATTACTGAGAAACTTGGAATTCCTATTTCATCAAATTTACCATATGATAGCAATTCTGCTGATTTCGATGTTGTCCATATTACAGATCAAGTAACTATCAACTCAATTCTCAATGATGAACGGATAATTAAACTTCACCTTAGAGAAAGTGCTAAATTTGGAACAGGACACAAGAATTGGGGAGAAACCAAAGGCGAGGATCATTATAATGATGTGTGTGTATTGCTCAATAAGACAACTGCCAAATTATATCTATCTGGTAAACTATGCGATTTGCCACCTTCTACAAGGAATAAGTTATATGTTGCGCTCACAAGAGCGCACGGAAAAGTATACCTTGTCGATGAATAGACTTACATTATTAAGCCATAGCCTACTGGCGCACCTGTTTTCCGTTCCACACAAGTCCGATTAGGCATTGTGGAGCATACCACAACAGGCACAAACCTTATTGGAACTAAATAAACTCAAGCTCTCGGAAACGCTCTGTAA
>JAGOIH010000062.1 GCA_017995755.1 Sedimentibacter sp.
CTTTCGGGATTTTGGTAGATTTGTAACTTGTCAATTCAATTTTACCATAAATCAGTGAGGAGTTACAGTCTTTTATACACAAAAAACCCCGTGATTTCAGGGGTTATGGCGTTTCACAAACGCCTAAAATTTATTTACTTATAAGGAGGTTGTCATTGTAATGAAATACATAAAAACACTTAATAAAGCTAAGTTAACAGATAATATAAGCGTAAAGGGATGCGGTGAATGTCAGACATCATGTCAGTCAGCATGCAAGACATCTTGTACTGTCGGGAATCAAAAGTGTGAGTATGACCTAACCCGATTTTTACGACCGCAAGGGAGATAAAAATCTATGGTAGGTCAACCGCAACGAATTCCCAAAATATGCGACCAAAGGGAGCAAATATTTTGGTGAATGAGACTGGGTAATAAGGCTTGGGGACACAATGTTGTCCCCATTTTACTTTAAATGATAAGATGGAGGGAAAATGATACATATATTTAATATAAAGGAGCTGTATTTTGCAGTTGATACAAACAGCGGACTGGTACATGCTGTTGACAAAATCATATATGATTTGTTGATGAATGAGAAATTCAAGGATGAAAATAAATACAGGGGGTTATCTGGTGAATATGGAGAAGATTCAGTTAAAGAAGCTCTTTCAGAAATAAAGTATTTAATTGATAATAAAATGCTTTATACTGAAGAAATTAATTATATCAACAAAATAAAACCGGTAATTAAAGCAATGTGCCTGAACATGACTCATGACTGCAATTTAAGTTGTGAATACTGCTTTGCCTCACAAGGCACATATAATGGAGAAAAGGCATATCTCAGCTTCGAGACCGGGAAAAAGGCTTTTGATTACCTGGTGAAGAACTCGGGAAACCGACGAAACTTAGAAGTAGATTTCTTCGGTGGAGAGCCCCTTATGAATTTTAACACAATCAAAAAACTGGTTGATTACGGAAGAAGTTTGGAAAAGGAATATAACAAACATTTCAGATTCACTGTTACAACCAACGGTGTTCTTTTGGATGAAGAAAAAATAGATTATATTAATGAAAATATGGACAATGTGGTTTTAAGCATTGACGGTAGAAAAGAAACAAATGACAGAATGCGTAAAACCATAAACGGCAAAGGAAGCTATGATTTAATAATTGATAATTTTAAAAAATTCATAAACAAAAGAGGAAGCAAGGATTATTTTATCAGAGGCACATACACTTCCTATAATTTGGATTTCTCGGAAGATGTTAAGCATATGAGAGAATCCGGATTCGATAAAATTTCAGTTGAACCTGTTACAGCAAAACCTGAAGAAAAATATGCTCTTAAGGATGAGCATGTAGATATATTAAAAAAAGAATACGAAAAATTAACTGAATATTTTATTAAATCAAATAAAACCAAGGATAAAAAGTTTCAGTTTTTTCATTTTAATATTGACTTGGAGTCCGGTCCCTGCATTTACAAAAGGTCTATGGGCTGCGGAGCCGGAACGGAATATGTTGCCGTAACACCTAAAGGTGAATTGTATCCTTGTCATCAGTTTGTGGGACAGGAACAATTTATTATAGGCAGCGTTGATGAAGGTATTACAAACCATGCTGTTACAGATAAATTTAAAGGCCTTTCCGTAAATGATAAACCTGCGTGCAGAGATTGCTGGGCAAAATATTTTTGCAGCGGTGGATGCCATGCCAACGCATATAATTTTAATAACAACCTGGGCATTCCTTACAAAACAGGATGCGAGCTTGAGAAAAAACGTATCGAATGTTCAATATATATAAAAGCTAAACACATTCAATAAGTTGTTGCTGTACTGAAAGACAGCGGAGCCTCTCCTCAATAAACATTCTCATTTTGCATAACCAATTTGTGCACTTCCTTTGACCGTGAAAACAGGGATTGCACCGTGCCCGGCCTGCCATATGTTTTTCCGGAAAACGACCCGGGAAAATGGGGCAGGTCATGAAAATTTTGTGTAAATAACTAAAAAAGAGTGGCAATTATGCACGGGAATATGTATAATACAAGTAGATAAAAAAATTAGTTTAACAGGAGAGGAGTGTTATTTATGCAGATTGGTTTTATAGTAATTCTTATAATAGCGATTTTTGTTGCAATTTTTGCAATACAAAACGGGACGCCTGTTCCTATGGATTTGTTTTTCGCCAGATATGAAATGCCCCTGGCAGTAATAATGATGATATGTCTCATCCTTGGAGCTGTTATGGTATTAATACTGGGTACCACAAGGCAATTCAAGAAAAGATCCGAGTATAAGGAATTAAAAAACAGAATCAAAACTCTTGAAGGTGAAAAAGCTCAAATTGAAACAAACATAAAGACACTGGAAAAAGAAAAAGCTGATTTTACTGCAAAAGTTGATGCACTTGAAAAGGAAAGACAAGCATTGCAGGATGAAAATACCGGTTTTATCGAAAAAGTAACTAAACTTGAAGACAAAATCAAATTTCAGGAAGAAGAATTGACCGGAAAGAACCAGGAAATAGAAATGCTGAAAATTCAAAATATTGATAAATTCCGTGTAGAAATTGCAGATGAAGGCACGATACAGATAGACAATGAAAACAGTGAAACTGAAAGTCAATGAATATAGTAATGATGAAATTGAAAGAATCAGCAGAAGATTTAATCTTTCAAAAACATCAGCAAAAATACTTTTAAACAGGAATATCAGTTCATTTGACGATATAGAACAGTTTCTTGACCCAGATTTCAAATATTTTGAAAGTGCAAAAAATTACAAAGATTTAGATAAAGGCTGCAAGAGGGTTATCGAAGCAATTAATAACAATGAGCGGATTTTAATTTACGGCGACTACGATGTTGATGGAGTAACATCCATCAGCCAGTTTGTTGTATTATTAAAAAAAACAGGCGCCCAGGTTGATTATTATGTTCCGGAAAGGGAAAGCGAGGGATACGGCATAAGCACCGACTTTGTCGACAGACTAAAAAGCGGTGAAATATCTATTGACCTGTTGATAACCGTGGACTGCGGCATAGCTGAAAATGAAAAGATTGATGAAATAACAAAGCTTGATACAGATGTAATAATAATTGACCACCATCAGTGCAGGGAAGAACTTCCCCATGCATATGCCATTATTAATCCAAAACAAAAAGATTGTCCGTCGGAAAACAAGCATTTATGTGCAGCAGGACTATCTTTTAAATTTTTGACGCACTTGAATGAATACTTGAAAATAAATGATATCGAAGATGTGCTCCTGGAATATGCCTGCCTCGGCACCATTGCAGATATAGTGGACCTGGTGAAGGACAACAGGATTATTGCTAGCCGGGGATTAAGCAGGATAAATAATACAAGGATTGCAGGAATCAAAAAATTAATCCAGGTTTCAGGTATAAAGGACAAGGAGATTAAATCTTATCATATAGGTTTTATGCTGGCGCCCAGGATTAATGCCTCGGGAAGAATGGATACGGCAAAAAAGGCAATAAGACTCATGCTTACAGAGGATGAGGAAGAAGCCCAAATCCTTGCTTTGGAACTGGAAAGCCTAAACAATGCAAGAAAAGAAGCAGAAAGTGAAATATTCAACGAAGCAGTCAAAAAAATTGAATCGGACTTTCTATATAAAAACAATGTAATAGTGATACACGGCTATGACTGGCATGAAGGTGTCCTTGGAATTGTTGCCTCAAAACTGACCGAAAAATATTATAAGCCATGTGTGGTTATTTCGGTGAAGGATGGAACAGGTAAAGGCTCAGCAAGAAGCTTGGAACATGTAGACATATTCGAATCACTCAATGCTTGTGACTCTTATCTGGAAAAGTACGGAGGCCATAAATTAGCTGCAGGTCTTACTGTTTTGGAAGAAAATATAAACTCCTTCACAAATGAACTCAACAATTATATAGGTTCCAATGATGATGAAGAATACTACCTGAGAGCAGATGCCATACTTGGCATAAATGATATGAATTTAAGGCTTTTTGATGAGATAAATAACTTTGAGCCTTTTGGATCAGGCAATCAAAAACCTATTTTGGCATTAAGAGACGTGTCATTGAAAAATATCCGGAAGGTAGGTCCGGAGGGAAAACATATAAGCTTTATGCTGTCTAATGAAGGGCAAAGCATTCCGGTAATCGGATTCGGTAAAATTACACTGCTTGGAAAGGTTCTTTCCATGCCTAAATCCTTCATTGTATCCTTAAGCGAGAATTTATATAACGGCAGCAGAAGCATACAGCTTATTTTGCAAGATGTCGAAGACAGGGAAGAATTGGATTACAAAATTGATGCGGGAAAACTGAAAACATTGGAGTTTTTGATTAATAAATCAAAATCCAAAATAATCAGGACGGATATATTTATGCTTGTAGAAAAGCTTAATAAAAGATATAATACAAAAATAACAGCGGAAGAAATAATATGCATGTTGAAAAAGGCAGAAAACATTCAATATGCTTTAAAAAATGAAATATTGTATATAAAAAAATAATGCATGGAGGGAAAATATGGATTTAAAAGAAAAGATTCGAGTTATAGAGGGCTTTCCGGCTGAGGGAATCAGTTTCAAGGACATTACAACCCTGCTGAAGGATTCGGAGGCGCTTTATGAGTGCATCAACGAAATGGCAGAGAGGTTTAAGGATGTTCAAGTTGATATTGTTGCAGGACCTGAATCAAGAGGATTTATATTTGCAACACCTCTTGCATATTTGTTAAGGACAGGATTCGTACCTGTAAGAAAACCAGGGAAGCTTCCTGCAGAAACAATTAAACATGAATATGATCTGGAATACGGCACAGACTCTTTGGAAATACATAAGGATGCGATTAAAAAAGGACAGAAGGTATTGATTATTGACGATCTTCTGGCTACCGGAGGAACCATGTTTGCTACTGCAAAGCTGGTTGAAAAGCTTGGGGGAGAAGTTGTGGGGCTTGGTTTCCTCATAGAGCTGAAGGATTTAAAGGGAAGAGAGAAATTGAAAGAATACAAGGTGGAATCGCTGGTAACATACGACAAATAAGATGCCCTACCCTATTTGCAACGGTATGGGGACACAATTTATGCCGGCTTAAGCCGGCAAATAAATAAAGTGAAATAAACCAGAGATGCCAAAAGTAAGGCACAGGTGGAGAAATGTTAGGCAATATTATTAATCAAATCGAATCATACAATCCGAATGCTGATTTGGAAATTGTGGTCAAAGCATACAACTATGCTGAGATGGCACATTCAAATGCACAAACAAGATTTTCCGGTGAAAGATATTTTGTTCACCCTTATAATGTTGCGCTTATATTGGCTGACTTGCACATGGATGTACAAACCATATGCGCAGGACTTCTCCATGATGTTGTTGAGGATACCGGTATATCCTTTGATGAAATTAAAAAGGAATTCGGCGAAGAAATTGCAAATATGGTGGATGGTGTTACAAAACTTAGCAAGGTCAAGTACAGAAACAAGGAAGAACGCCAGGCCGAATCCTTAAGAAAAATGATTGTAGCCATGTCAAAGGACATAAGAGTGGTTATAATCAAATTAGCAGACCGCCTTCACAATATAAGGACGCTTCAGTATATGCCCAAAGAAAAACAATACCAAAAGGCAATGGAAACCATAGAAATTTATGCTCCCATAGCTAACCGCCTTGGTATGGCGTCCATTAAGTGGGAGCTTGAAGACCTGAGCTTAGAATACATCGACCCTGAGGGCTATGAAGATTTACTTAAAAAGGTCCAGGAAAAAAGTGAAAAAAGGAAAGGCTATATTTCCCACATTATTGAAGTTATTCACGATAAGCTTAAAGAACAGGGAATGGAAGCAGATATAAAGGGAAGACCCAAGAGCTTATACAGCATTTACAAAAAAATGTACTTCAAAAATCGGTCCTTTGAGGAAATCTACGATATGATTGCCATTAGAATTATTGTGGACAATATAAAGGATTGCTATGGAGCATTGGGGACTGTTCATACACTTTGGAAACCGGTACCTGGAAGATTCAAGGATTATGTTGCCATGCCCAAACCAAATATGTACCAGTCACTCCATACCACAGTTATCGGACCTGAAGGGGAGCCCTTTGAAATCCAAATAAGAACCTTGGAAATGCACCAAACTGCTGAATATGGTATTGCTGCCCACTGGAAATACAAAGAAGGAATAGATGAAACCACAAAGTATGAGGAAAAATTAAACTGGCTGAGGCAAATGCTTGAATGGCAGCAGGAAACAAATGACCCTCAGGAATTTATGGAGGCTTTAAAAATTGACCTTTATATAGATGAGGTTTTTGTATTTACTCCAAAAGGGGAAGTTGTAAATCTGCCTACAGGGTCCACACCAATAGACTTTGCTTACAGAGTCCACTCTGCAGTGGGGAACAAGTGCGTGGGAGCAAAGGTTAACGGGAGAATGGTTCCTATTGATACAAAGCTGAAAACAGGCGATCAGGTTGAAGTACTAACCTCTCAGGCGAGTGCGGGGCCAAGTCGTGATTGGCTAAAAATTGTAGCATCCAGCCAGGCAAAATCCAAAATCAGAAAATTTTTCAAAGAAAAAGATAAGGACTTCAATGAAGATAAAGGCAAGGAATTAGTAGAAAGAGAAATTAAAAAGCAGGGCTTTCAAGTAGGAGACCTTCTGAAGGATGACTGGATTAAAACAGTTGCAGATAAATACAATATGCATACAGCCAGCAACCTTTATGCTGCCGTTGGAAACGGAAGCATAACCGAAAATCAGATATTTAACAGGCTTAAACAGATATATCTTGAGAAAAACAAAGATAAGCTTGAAATTGAAAAAATCGAAAATCTTGAAAAAACGGCTGAAAAAACTCCTCAGAGAGTTGAGAAGCACGCATCAGGCGTTATAATAAAAGGTATTGACAATATAAAAATACGATTCTCCAAATGCTGCAACCCTGTGCCCGGTGACGCCATAGTTGGGTATATTACAAGGGGCAGGGGGGTCTCTGTCCACAGGGCTGACTGCACCAATATTCATGACCTAAGCGATTCTGAAGACCAGAGATTTATTGAAGTTCAGTGGGATTATAAAGAAAAAGCCACATTTATCAGCGAGCTGCAGATCAAGGCACTGGACAGACCAAGATTATTGCAGGATATAACATCCATGTATGTAGATGCAAAGCTTAATGCCATATCCCTTAACTTGAGAATAAATAAGGAAAAGATTGCAATTGCGGATATAGGATTTGAAATAAATGAAACAAAACAAATTGAAGATCTGATTAAGAAGCTTAAAAGATTAGACGGTGTACTGGAGGTTTACAGAACCAAAAAGTAAAAAGGAGGGGGGAACAATTAAAGGAATGTCCCCGTACTTTATAAATGAGAGCAGTTGTACAGCGAGTAGAAAGTGCAAATGTAAAGGTTGAAGGTAAAATAACAGGAGAAATAGACAATGGAATTTTGCTTTTGCTGGGGGTTGAAGAAAGAGACGAAGCAGCAGATTTGGAATATATGTGTGAGAAAATTCCAAATCTTAGAATATTTGAGGATGAAAACGGTAAAATGAACAAAAGCCTTCTTGATATAGGAGGAAGCATTTTGGTTATTTCACAGTTTACCTTGCTTGGAGATGCAAGAAAAGGAAGAAGGCCAAGCTTTACTGATGCAGCCCGGCCGGAAAAGGCAATACCCATGTATGAAGAATTTATAGCGAGGATGAAAGAAAAAAATATTACAACAGAGTCAGGGGTATTTGGTGCAGAAATGAAGGTTCAGTTAATAAATGACGGCCCTGTAACCATATTACTTGACAGCAAAAAGGTTTTTTAGGAGGAAACTATGTTATTTGAGGCATTGGAAGTTGGCATTTACGGTGCCAACTGTTATATTGCAGGAAGTGAAGAAACCATGGAGGCTGCAATTATAGACCCTGGAGCTGACTTTAATAAAATTGACAGCAAATTAAAAGAACTGGGGCTAACCCCGAAAATAATTATACTTACCCACTATCATGGGGACCATATAGGCGCGGTAAAAGAATTAACGGATAAATACGGGCTGAAAGTTTATATTCACAAGGATGATGCAGAAGCACTCGGCGACGGAAGCATGAATCTAACAAAATCAATGCTAGGGAAAGGTATTTCAATAAAGGCGGATGTAGAGCTCAGCGATGGAGATGAAATAAGCTTAGGTGAATTAAATTTTAAAATAATCCATACACCTGGACACACAAGGGGAGGCATAAGTATAAAGGTCGGAAATATTATGATGACCGGAGATACTTTGTTTAGATCTTCCATAGGCAGAACTGATTTTCCGGGAGGGTCCTTCGAGGAAATAATAAATTCTATAAAGGATAAGATTTTTACATATGATGACGATACTTTAATCTATCCAGGTCATATGTCACCCACATCAATCAAGACGGAGAAAAAATTTAATCCATTTGTGAAGATATCCTGACCACTTTTTTACCGGTATGGGAAACGCCCTTCGCTATTGCACATGATGACAAAAAATTTTAATAGGTATAAATAATGTTCAAATTTTATTTTTCAGGCCACGACTATGAATACGAGGCAGGAAATGCACTGAGGGTATTCGATTTAAATACGGATTACGAAATAATGTACAGCTCCTTTGAAGGAAGGGGCTTATCTCTTGTGTCAAAACTTGATGAGGGGGAAATTATCAGTGCAAAAGCGCAGCTTTACGATGATAATGAACTATTATACCAATCATATTTCAAGGCAGATGATATCATTTTAGAGAAATACGGTCTTAAAAAGCTGAAAAAAACATTAGTGATAAAAACAATACACAATGTTTTGAAATCATATTACAAGGTGGAACCGGA
>JAGOIH010000063.1:0-1410 GCA_017995755.1 Sedimentibacter sp.
GGGTCAGGGCATCTATAATTTCGTGTTTTCCATGCTAATCGGCTGAAAAAGCATTTGAATTTCATTCTTGTTAATTCTTGTGTAATCCCTTAAACTATTAACCAGTCTTTCCTTGATTGCTTCAGTGCCGTTTTCCTTTACGTCATGGAGCATTACTAAAATTTGATTTTCATTCCAGGATGTAAAAACATCACCTTTCCTGAGAGTCTTCTCAAGAACCAAAAATACATCGCTTAAGCTTTTTTTCATCTCAGGCTCATAGTAATTATTTACATTGCGATTAATTGTTATTATGCACAGATAATCGTTCTCATTGCTTCTCAGGGATTTCCTTTTCTGCAGATTAAAGAGGAATTTAAAATAGTCAATGCTGCAGTACATTGCTCCTTTTGCAGGTTCCTCCTCCAGATTTTTCTTGATTGCCGCAACATCCATATCAATGTTGTTAAAAGAATAGTTTTGTATTTTATTGACATAATCTATAAATCTTGGAGACGGCTTTGCATCAAGCTCCTTTTCTAGCATATTTGATGCATATTCGTAATGATTCAATGCCGCTTTATTTTGCCCGATTTTTAAAAGTGCTTCCATCAATTCAATATGTATATTTTCTTCAAATGGCTCAATAAGAATTGTTTTCTCGCAAAGAGTTACAATTCTTTCATTTTCATCATTCTTCTTCAATAAATCGATAAATTTATATAATGTCTTAAGGAACAATCTTTGATAGTAATTTCTTGTAGGCACCAGCCATACTTCATATGCATTATCCGACAAATACAGCCCCTTGTATAGATTTATGGCATTTTGATAATTGTTTATGGCGCTTTCTATATTGTATTCTCTGTCCCTGTCCCCTTTTTGAATAAAGCTTTCAAATTCGTCAATATCAATTACAGCGTTTTCCCCGATTTCAAGGGAGTAATAACCGTTTGTAAAGTTTAAATTAACATATTTATCCGGATCTTCATTTTTGGGAACCAGCAAATTGATTATTTTCCTCAGACGAAAGATTTGGGTACGGAGCATGTTTTTAGGGTCATCGGACTCGCTGTCTGACATTAAATTATCGATGATTGTTTCAGGCAGCAGCTTTTTGTTTCTAAACGTCAAAAAATACTCAAAAAGCCTGTATATCTTATACATGCGGGTTGAGTCTCTAAGTATTGACTGACCATCTGCTTTAATATCAAATTCTCCCAATGTACTTATGTAAAGCTTCATCATTTCCCCCTTGATATGTACCCTTACAAGCATAAATATTATAACCCTTATTTAAATAAATTTCAACATTTTTTTCACTATTACTAATTTTTGTTTAAATTTCGGTCATATTCTTCACTATTCCTAACTTTTGTTTAATTATCGACCATGTGGAATTAAATATGTATTTCACAAATTTAATCACTA